>CAXEWB010000001.1:0-3208 GCA_963999835.1 uncultured Cellvibrionales bacterium
AGTTCAACAACATCCATCACACTCATTTCAGCAATTGCGTTCAAAATTTCTTCGTTTGAAAGGGCCATTTTGGGCCTCCTAAATTTATTTATTTACTGAGAAGACGCTTATGCGGCTTCCTGTTTTTGATCACGAACGGCAGCAACTGCCCGCGTTGTCTTAGTGGGTATATCGTTTAGGGTACGAACCAACTTAGAAACGGGAGCAATAGTCACGCCAACCAGCATGCCGAGAGCCTGTTCAAGAGTGGGTAACTTAGCGAGAACATCAATTTGCTCACTGCCCAACAATTGACCACTGACTGAAAGCGCTTTTACTTCAAATTCTTCATTTTCTTCAGCGAAGTCCTTGAATAATCGCGCTGCCGCACCTGGATCTTCCATGGAAAAAGCAAATAATGATGGTCCGACTAATACCTCTTCTACACATGCGTAATCAGTATCTGCGAGCGCTCTTTTAGCCAAAGTGTTGCGGATAACGCGCAATTGCACATTCTCAGCACGCGCCTTGGCACGCAGAGCAGTCATATCGGTTACATTGACGCCTCGGGCGTCTGCTATTACCAGGGAAAGTGCCTGGGCGGCCGTCTCGTTTACCTCAGCAACGATTGCTTTTTTGTCATCGAGATTTAATGCCACGATAAATCTCCTCGATTTATCTAAATTTAAGCCGGAATATTTCCCGACCACCAAGAGAAAGCTGTATTAGTATCAACCGTCTTACAACCTTCTCACCTTGGTGAATACATTCCAGAGTACTCTGGCTTGGGTTCACCGCCTGCGTAGGAAAACTTTCACGGCAGTAACGCCGTTTCAATTTATTATCCCTTGCGGGACCTACGGTCTTTGACAGCCCAAGACCCTGTTATAAGTCTCAGACCCCAAAGTCTTTTTAGCAGTACACTGCTACTAATATAATCAAGCGCTCAAAGCTGCCTGATCAATCGTCAATCCCGGCCCCATAGTAGAGGACACCGTGATTTTTTTAACATATACCCCTTTGGCGCTAGCGGGTTTAGCCTTAGCTAAATCTGCCATCAATGCCTCTAGGTTTTGAACCAATGCTTTTGGTTCAAATGACAGCACACCAATACCTCCGTGGACGATGCCGTTTTTATCTGCTCTAAAACGAACTTGACCCGCTTTAGCATTTTTAACTGCGGCGGCAACATCCGGTGTAACAGTGCCTGATTTTGGATTGGGCATCAGACCTCTAGGCCCCAATACCTTCCCCAAAAGGCCTACAACACGCATAGCATCTGGTGCGGCAATCACAACATCGAAGTCCATGTTGCCGCCTTTAATTTCCTCTGCGAGCTCATCCATTCCAACGAGTTCTGCACCGGCAGCTTTGGCTGCTTCAGCCGCATCACCTTGGGCGAACACACAGACTCTTACATCTCTACCTGATCCATTAGGTAGGGTTGTTGCACCTCGTACGACTTGGTCAGACTTCTTGGAATCAATACCAAGATTGATTGCGACATCTACGGTTTCTGCAAACTTAACCGATGAAAGTTCCTTTAGCAGGCTAAATGCTTCTTCGGGCTGATACACTTTACCCAACTCAACTTTCTCATTGATCGCGCGACGGCGTTTAGATAATTTGGCCACTTACACACCCTCCGTTTCGATGCCCATTGAACGAGCTGAACCAGCAATGGTTCGCACTGCAGCATCCATATCTGCCCCTGTAAGATCAGGTTCTTTCGTCTTCACAATTTCCTCTAACTGGGCTCTAGTTACTTTGCCAACTTTTTCAGTGTTGGGTCGCCCTGAACCACTCTTTAAACCAGCTGCTTTCTTTAATAGAAATGACGCTGGCGGTGTTTTCATATCAAAAGTGAAGCTACGGTCTGCATAAACAGTGATTATCACGGGCACGGGTGCACCGGGCTCAACACCTTGAGTCTGAGCATTAAAGCCTTTACAGAATTCCATGATATTAACGCCGTGTTGTCCCAGTGCTGGACCAACAGGGGGGCTTGGATTTGCCTGACCAGCAGGCACTTGTAGCTTGATGTAGGCCTGTACTTTCTTAGCCATGTTATTTTCTCCTCATAGTGGGTAGTATCGCCTCCAAGTCTCTGCCAAAAACAAATACTTTTCTTAGGCTCCCCGATAGGTCAGCACCATTACCAACCTATCATCAAAATTTTTACTCACTCAGGCTTTTTCTACCTGAGTAAACTCAAGTTCAACAGGTGTAAAGCGCCCAAATATCGACACCGCAACACGCAACTTGCTCTTTTCGTAGTTAACTTCTTCAACTGTTCCATTGAAGTCGTTAAACGGGCCATCTGTAACCCTGACCATCTCACCGGGCTCAAACATGGTCTTAGGCCGCGGTGTCTCTTCTGAATCCTGCATACGCTGCAAGATCAAATCTGCTTCCTTATCGGTGATTGGTGCCGGCCTATCAGCCTTTCCACCAATAAATCCCATTACCCTTGGCGTCTCTTTAATAAGGTGCCAAGTATCATCATCCAAATCCATTTGCACTAACACATAGCCTGGAAAGAACATACGTTCGCTAGTTCTTTTTTGACCACTTTTCATCTCCACCACTTCTTCGGTGGGGACCATAATTTCACCAAACTTAGCTTGTAATCCGTGGCGATCAATACGCTCGCGAATTGCTAGAGCTACTTTTTTTTCATACCCTGAGTAAGCATGCACAACATACCATCGCATTGACATCTAGCTCTCCTAGCCCATTATCATTGAAGCAAACCAACTCAACAGGGAGTCGATACCCCAGAGCATAAAGGCCATGATGAGTATAACAACCAACACCATTAGGGTTGTTTGGTTTCGCTCTTGCTTGGTTGGCCACACAACTTTGCGCCATTCAGTTCGCGAACCCGCGGCAAGCTCAAGTACAGCCGCACCTTTTTCTGTGCGAGAGGCTATTAGTGCAGCGATAATAAATACACCAAGCAAAGCCATAACGCGATACAGCACTGACTCAGCAGAGTAGTACCAGTTGCCATAAATTGCAGCGGCAATTAATCCCACTACTAGCAACCATTTTAGCCAGTCAAGACGATACTGTTTTTCTTCTGCTACAACACTCATTGTTGAACCATATCCTAGGCTTTTAAAGTGGCAGGCCAGGAGGGACTCGAACCCCCAACAGCCGGTTTTGGAGACCGGTGCTCTACCAATTGAACTACTGGCCTTCGAAGCCATAATCTTCCTAAAACCAG
>CAXEWB010000002.1:0-7434 GCA_963999835.1 uncultured Cellvibrionales bacterium
GTGGCTCTCTTGTCGATCAGAGAGCTTACATCCCCCCTCTGGATCAACTAATTTCTGGCCAAAATCCGTCGGACTCTGAAACGCTAGTTCGAGATGTTATCACAGCTATTGACAGCGCGAGCAACGATAATCGTATTACCCATCTTATCCTGGATACAAGTTATATGCAGGGTGGGGGAATTGCCAAACTGGAAGAAATCAGTGCCGCCCTAATAAAATTTAAACAGAGCGAAAAACCAATTATTGCGATTGCTGATAACTTTACTCAATCCCAGTATTTCCTCGCTGCACATGCTGATCACATACTTCTCAACCCACTGGGCGCGGTTATGATTACGGGTTTTGGCGCTTATGGTAGTTACTACAAAGATGCATTGGAAAAGCTACGAATCAATATTCATGTTTTCCGAGCTGGTATATTCAAAAATGCTGTTGAGCCATTATCCAGGAACAATATGTCAACTGCCGCTAGAGAGGAAACCTCCGATATGGTAGATCGCCTCTGGCGTTACTACAGTTCAAGTATTGAGCAACTGAGGAATCTTGAAAGGGGTGCAATAAATAACTTAGCTAACAATCTGCACAACAAAATTGAAGAGGTCGGTGGCGACTTTGCTCTTTTAGCACAGCGTGAAGGTCTGGTGGATCAGTTGGCGACCAGAAGCGAAATCCTCGATTACCTAGATCAGCAAATACCGGGCACAGATGGTGAATTTAACAGTGTGGATTTGTGGACTTATCTGGCGCATATTGAACGCGAGTCAATCGTGCCACAGATAACTGAGGATAAAATTGCCGTGGTAATGGCAAAGGGAACGATCCTTGACGGTGAACAGCCAGAGGGCAATATTGGCGGTGACACACTGGCTGGAATTTTGAATAGCCTCGATATTGAAAATGAAGTTAAAGCGGTGGTTTTAAGGATAGATAGCCCAGGAGGCAGCGCATTTGCCTCAGAGATTATTCGCGACGCAATCAACAAAATATCAGCTAAAAATATCCCTGTTGTGGTATCGATGGGTAGCTATGCCGCCTCTGGAGGGTACTGGATCGCCGCGCAAGCAGATGCAATATTGGCCATGTCAACAACAATCACGGGATCAATCGGCGTCTACAGCATGATACCCACAGTTGAAAACTCTCTAGCTGCCCTTGGTATTTACTCTGATGGTGTGGGCAGTACCGACATTGCCGGTATTACGCAACTGGATCGCCCGATGACCAAGGAGGCAAAAATAATTTTTCAATCCAGCGTCGATAATATCTATATGCGCTTTATTGAGCTTGTTGCTGAGGGCCGCGAGACCTCAACAGAGGCTGTCGATGAAATTGCTCGAGGGCGGGTATGGACAGGTCAACAAGCGCTGGGGCTGGGACTGATCGACCAATTAGGCGGCTTAGACAGCGCCATTCAAGTGGCCGCAGACATGGCTGATCTAGTTGATTACGGCATCATCTATCCGACCCGGCACCTCTCACCCCAAGAACAATTTTTGCAACAGTTAACCAGTGGCATAAGCACCTCTCTTGGGGGTCTTGGCTTCGCCAGAGATTGGCTACCCGAACAGTTCTATTCCCAGACTCAGTCGCTACTGAGTCCATGGCTGAGTTTGAGCAAGTTCAATGATCCCAGAGGCATTTATCTGCACTGTGATAATTGCCCATTGTGAGGAATTAAACGGGCTTTTTTAAGGGACTTTTTAAGGAGTTTTAAGGCCCAGAGCCGATTTTACAAAGGGCAGAGTCAATCTGCGCTGTTCCTGCAGTGACGTTCTGTCCAATGTCTCCAGAGCATTCATTAAACTCTTGGTGTCTCGCCGAAGTCGATGCATTAAAAATTTTGCTACCTCATCAGAGAGATACATGCCACGCACATTGGCTCTCAACTGTAGCAGGCGTCTCAAATCTTCATCAGAATAATCGGCCAGCCGATGGATAAGCCCAGATTTCAGCCTTGATAGTAAATCTGCCAGACTAACACCCAATTCGTCGGGTGCCTTTTGACTGGCAAAAACCAGACGCGCACCAGATTGCTTACAGTCATTAAAGAAGTTGAATAGGGGCACCTGCCACTCAGTTTTATTGGACACCAGATGCAGATCATCCAAACAGACTAGTTCCAATTGATGCAGACCATCCAAAATCTGCTGAGGTTGGTAATCCTGTAACTCTTTCATAGGCAAATAAATTGCCCCATTATGCCGCTCGAAGGGGCGCTTTTGGCAAGCTGCCTGAAGCAGGTGCGACAATCCAGACCCCGCGCTACCAAGCAAGTAAGCAAACTGCTGATGGCTGTCTTGAAGAATCATTGTGGCCAGATAATGGGTTGAACCCCTTGGGGCATAGAAATTTTCAAAGGTGGCTTGATCATCTAGCACGATTTCCAGACTTAATTGTTGAGAATTATTCATTCAGGTACCCAGTGATAGACAAGGCGCCCTATTGAGTGCTTGTCGTCTGAAATCTTACTTTTAAACTTACCACTTCGCAGTAGATCTAGATGCAAACGATCGGCCCTACCCTCAATTTCAACCGCTAATATCACCTGCTGTGCCTTGACCGAATAGAGTTGTACTGAATCGACAATCTGTAGGTCTGTAAAGAAATCAAGCAGTGTTCGGTAACTGGTTAGAGATGACACTCCATCAATCTGGACCAGAAGTTGATTGGTATCCAATTGGGGGACATAGGTGTAAGCCTCCATCAAACCATCCAAAATATCATCTACTGCAGATTCTATAGCAGAATCCATATCAGTACTGCGGAAGTCATTCAACTGACGCTTACCGGAACTCTGATAGACCCATGCGCCGCGTATTTCTCCATTTGAAGCTGTATAAAGTCGAATCGCAAACCAGCCATCTGCCTTATAACGCTGTGTTGCCGCAGCTATTAAGTCGGCATTAAGAGACCAGGCTTGATTGAGGGGCAATGAAAGCTGGTCCTCCAGATCATAAATCGGCAGTAAATAAGGTACAGCACGGCCTTGCATAGCATTATCAACGGCTGCTAATAACTGTGTAGAATAGTCATTTGCAATAGTTTGTTGTGCGATCGGCTCATTGATAAAGCGTCTGCCAAAACTTATATCATCGGCGATGATCCATACCAGTATTTTTGGACGGTTGGAGGGTAAAATTGGCAACTGTGCTTGACGGATCAGTCTGTCGACAATCTGCTGATCAAAGCTGACATCCAAACCAATGGCAATGGAGGTCGCATCATCTTGATTAGGTAGGTCACGAAATCCCACTGCATCCATCAGCGTTCTTGGGTCAGTCAAAAATGGCTGTAACTGAGGCGATTGCATAACGGTGCTGTTTCCAGTCAACTTAATGATTACCTTAGCGAAAGCAGCGTTTATGCCCGCTTCTCTAGATTCAGAGGTCTTGTCTGGTACAGCAACGACAGCACGATATAGGTTTGGCGCCTCTTGAGCATAAATAGCCAAACTAAAACAGGTAAAAAAGCACAGTAATATTCGGTTCAACTATTTACCTCCAGATTAATTTGTATCATTGTACCAGTGCTTGATGAAAATTTGCCCAACTAGACCTAAAATAGCCACCTTTATTACTAGTCACAGGATGTATTGATGACAGATAAACCTCAGTCCCTCAGTTACAGAGATGCCGGTGTTGATATTGATGCTGGAAACGCTCTGATCGAAAAAATAAAGGGTGCCGCAAAACGAACGCGCCGACCAGAGGTAGTGACTGGACTAGGCGGCTTTGGTGCTCTGTTTGAATTGCCATCCGGCTATCGACAACCGGTATTGGTATCCGGTACCGATGGTGTCGGTACCAAACTGCGTCTGGCACTCGATCATAATCAACATGATACAGTTGGTATTGATCTGGTAGCGATGTGTGTCAATGACTTGGTTGTGTGTGGTGCAGAACCACTTTTTTTCCTAGATTACTATGCAACGGGCAAGTTAGATATAGAGACTGCCGCTTCGGTAGTTAACGGAATTGCCGATGGCTGTGAACTGTCCGGCTGCTCACTGATTGGGGGAGAAACTGCTGAGATGCCCGGCATGTATGAAGGTGAAGACTATGATCTGGCTGGATTCTGTGTTGGCATTACCGAAAAGGACAGTTTAATAGATGGCTCTCAGGTAACAGTTGGAGATACCCTTATCGGTCTCGCCTCCAGTGGCCCCCACTCCAATGGTTACTCACTGATTCGCAAAGTGCTAGAAATGACTAATACTGACCCTGCACTGTATCAATTAGATGGAAAAATACTGATTGATCTATTGATGAAACCAACCAAAATTTACGTCAAATCACTTTTAGATCTGATCAATCGATCTCCAGTCAACGCTATAGCCCATATTACTGGTGGCGGGTTAATTGAAAATATACCGCGAGTGCTCCCAGATAACGCCAGTGCCGTCATTGATAGCAGTGCATGGCAGCGGCCCGTTGTTTTTGACTGGCTACAAACAGCTGGAAATATCGATGAGTATGAAATGTATCGAACCCTCAACTGTGGTGTGGGAATGGTACTCTGTGTGCCCTCGGGCACGGCAGATACGGCCCTCAGTATTTTACAGGAAAGCGGTGAACAGGCTTTCATACTAGGTCGTATAGAAGCAGCTCGAATAGGGGAAGAAAAGGTTATTCTGTCAGGCTTAACTGGATGATTAGCAAGCACCAAGATAAACAAGCCCTTCCACAAAAACGCCTTGTGGTGCTAATCTCGGGTGGCGGTTCAAACTTACAATCTTTTATTGATCAATGTGCATCGGGGGACCTTAAAGCTAAAATAGTGGCAGTGATTAGCAATAACCCCAACGCTGTTGGCCTGAACCGTGCTGCCAGTGCCAATATCCCCAATTTGATTATTGATCATCGCAACTTCCATAACAGAGAGACGTTTGATCAGGCGCTGAGTGAAATGATTGATAGTTTTGCCCCTGATCTAGTCATCTTGGCTGGCTTTATGCGTATCCTTACTACAGCGTTCGTCAATCATTTCGCAGGTCGACTTATTAATATTCACCCCTCTCTACTGCCAGCCTACCCCGGCCTGCATACTCACAGGCGAGCCATTGAGGCAGGTGACAGTGAAGCTGGTGCGACCGTACACTTTGTCACCGCTGAATTAGATGGAGGTCCATCTATTATTCAAGCCTGCGTGCCAATTGAGAAAAGTGACAATGAGCAGAGCCTAGCAACAAAGGTTCTAGAGTTTGAACACAAGATATACCCTCAAGCTGTGGGCTGGTTCTGCGACGGGCGACTGTGTATGGGAGAGGGTATTGCACTTTTGGATAATCAACCTATTCCAAGTAGTGGTATTATTTTCAACCCTAAAGCGAACCATACCTAGGATTTTTAGTCTAAGTTGTATCAGGTGAAAGAGATCATGACCAAAATGAGTTATAAGATACTAAATGTTGAGCTCCTTATAATTGCAATCGTAAACTTTCTCTGTATGTCCAGCTTTGCCGCTCAAATTGATGAGGAAAATTTAAGTGCTGCCAAGACGATACCAATTAAAGACTTTGAACTAAATTACATTGCAGATTTTAATGGCCTAGAGATAAAGGGGGTACACACACTGACTGAAGTCGATAAGGGTCAATATAAAGAGCGTTTTGAAGCCAGAGGCGTTCTTGGTAAAGTCACCGAAGTTGAACTGTTTGATATCAACAGCAATCAACAAATCATCCCCAGAGAAAATACTTATCGTCGCTCACTAATCGGCACCAAACGCACAGAGAAACAACAATATGATTGGTCAACGAATGAAGCGACCTATAAGAAAGGAAATAAAGTAAAAAAAATTGCCTTGCAACCCGGCTATTTGGATAGCATGTCTCACAAGCAACAATTGCGACGTGATATAGCAGCAGGCGAGGATTATTTAACCTATGCTGTCATTTCCCGCGGAAAACTGAAACAATACACCTACAAAGTGATTGCTACTGAAATTCTTAAAACACCCATTGGTCCTCTAAACACCACTGTTGTTCAACGTTTTAGCGACGACAAAACAAAGACCACTAAGGTTTGGTTAGCGACAGATTGGGACTATATTATGGTTAGACTGGAAAGATCAGACAAAGGTGACACGCAGGAAATGCAATTTACAGGTGGGCAATCAAACAAACAGACGGTTAAACCTCTGGAAATTGGTGTAGAGAAGTAACTATGTCAGTAAAAAAATCAAGCGCCACTAAATTTATGATCGCTCTTGGTAGCTTGGGAGCGTTGGCACTTATTCTATGGGTTATCTATCAAACGAGTGATCGAGATAATCAAGATGAATTAGAAATGTTTGGAATAATTCCCGAGCAAACAGTGCAGCAGGCTTACCTAGAAGAGGTGGAGGTACCCACAGCCACTATCCCGCAGCCCCTGCAAGAGACAACAACAAGCGAAGAGCAATTAATCACAGAAACAGAGACTGTCACCCAAGCGCTACCATCACTGGATAGCAGTGATAACTTTTTTCGTGATCTCATACTGTCTGACAAACCCAATAAAAATCTTGGGTTATGGTTGAACGCTGACGACCTTATTCGCCGAAGTGCTAGTTATTTTGATGGTTTAGCTCGGGGTTCAATGCTCAGTAAAATATTTCCTTTAACCCCCCCTGAGGGACAATTTACTACCCATCAACAAGGTGATGTGATCTGGTTGAATGCCGGAAATTATGAGCGCTACAACAACACAGTATCAGCCTTGGTATCTCTGGATATGCAACAGTTGGCACAAACCTTTCACTTCATCAGACCGCTATTGGAAAAGGCATTTGCCGAACTGGGTTATCAACCGCGCCAGATGGATGGCATTATCCTACAAAGTATCGATAATATCTTAGCCACTCCGATCATCGTAAAGCCCCTTCAGCTTGTCAGAGAGTCCGTCACATATAAATTCGCAGACCCCAGACTTGAAGCCCTTATGCCCCTTCAGAAGCAACTACTGAGGGCTGGCCCGGAAAACACACAACGACTTCAACAACAGGCTCTGGCTCTCAAAAAGGCATTATTAAATCCTTAGGTGTCCTGTTAAAGCTTAGGTTTTAGGAAGTGTGACCCCTGTCTGTCCCTGATACTTCCCACCCCGATCAGCATAAGAAGTCTCACAGATTTCATCGGACTCAAAGAAAAGCATCTGCGCAACCCCCTCATTGGCATAGATTTTTGCTGGCAGGTTAGTGGTATTTGAGAACTCTAATGTTACATGCCCCTCCCACTCGGGCTCTAGGGGCGTCACATTGACAATGATCCCACAGCGCGCATAGGTGGACTTGCCCAAACAAACCGTCAGCACTTGACGAGGTATACGGAAATATTCAACAGTGCGCGCCAAAGCAAAAGAGTTGGGGGGAATAATACAGCAGTCATCTTTAACATCGACAAAAGCGTCACTATCAAAATTCTTCGGATCGACTGTTTTAGAGTGTATGTTGGTA
>CAXEWB010000003.1:0-12010 GCA_963999835.1 uncultured Cellvibrionales bacterium
CCAGAGACTGATCTCGAAGTTGTTCATACATCCCCCCCTGCACAATGCCAAATAAAGCCGCAGGGTTATCACCATGTGCCTCCTTACTGCGTTTGGCCCAGCGCAACGAAAGTTGCATCGAGTCATAGGCCTGCTGTTCGGTGGCTGGGTAAGGTGTACATTCATCAAAGATCATCACTACATCGCTACCCAGATCACGCTGTACTTGCATGGATTTTTCTGGATCAATAAACACAGGGCTGCCATCAATGGGAGATTTAAACTTAACCCCCTGCTCAGTAATCTTACGCATGGCACCGAGACTAAAAACCTGAAAACCGCCAGAGTCAGTTAGGATCGGACCCTGCCAGTTAATGAAATCATGTAGATCACCGTGCTGTTTAACAACCTCAGTCCCTGGTCGCAACATAAGGTGAAAGGTGTTACCAAGAATTATCTCTGCACCAATCTCAGTGATATCCCGAGGCAACATACCTTTTACTGTGCCATAGGTACCAACGGGCATAAAGGCTGGTGTCTGAACTGTACCCCGAGGAAAACTCAACTCACCGCGACGGGCATTGCCATCAGTTTTGTGAAGTTTGAATTGCATGGCACAGGTTCTATCACTCATCGTTGGGAATATCCTCTACTGCATTGGGATTATGGGATAAAAACATTGCATCGCCATAACTAAAGAAACGATAGCGCTGTTCAATTGCCTCTTGGTAAGCCTGCATTATAGGAGTATAGCCCGAGAAAGCGCACACCAACATTATTAGTGTTGATTCGGAGAGATGGAAATTGGTGATTAATCCATCAACTAGGTTAAATTTATAACCGGGATAGATAAAAATATCTGTTTCGCCTTCGAACGGCGCAATCGAACCAGAGCTAGCGGCGGTTTCCAAACAGCGAACACTGGTGGTTCCCACAGCTATAACACGCCCACCACGGGCTTTAGTTTGTTTAATCTGCTCACAGACAAACTCACTGACCTGTAACCACTCGGAGTGCATTTGATGCTCATCAATATCATCCACCCTGACTGGCTGAAATGTCCCTGCTCCTACATGCAACGTTACAAAGGCTAAATTAGCGCCCTTAGCTTTAATATCATCGAGTAACTGATTATCAAAATGCAGACCTGCGGTGGGCGCTGCAACGGCGCCTGGGTTCTCAGCATAAACCGTTTGATAGCGCGACTTATCCTCTAAATTATCCTCTCGATCTATATAGGGTGGTAGTGGTATATGCCCTATTTTATCTAGTAATTCTAATAAAGGCGCATTAAATCTAAGTTCAAACAAGTCATTGACACGACCAAGCATCTGTGCGGAAAACTCGTCATCAAAATAGAGAATTGAATTGTGCTTGGGTGATTTGCTGGCGCGGATATGTGCCTGAGCGGTACAACTATCGACAATGCGCTCTATTAAGACCTCGACATGACCACCTGTTTCTTTTTTGCCATACAATCGGGCGGGTATAACCTTAGTATTATTAAAGACTAATAAGTCTCCTTTTTGGAGATGCTGTAGAAGGTCAGTGAACTGTTGGTGTTGGATATTACCCAGCCCATCCAAGCACATTAAACGGCTACCTCGACGGTCTTTAGCGGGATGAAGCGCTATAAGATCATCGGGCAAATCAAAGCGAAAGTGGTGTTTACGCATGGACTCATTATGGTTTGCAGTCAGTTAGCCGGCTAGGGTATAGAAAATCACACAAAACGCCAATGGCTTTAATAGAATTAAGGCGATGTCGATTTGACCCATTAGGGATCACTGCTATAATCCTCGCCCTGCAGAATTCAGACCTTTTACAGTGCCAGAGTGGTGAAATTGGTAGACACAGGGGATTCAAAATCCCCCGCCCTTAAAAGCGTGCCGGTTCGAGTCCGGCCTCTGGTACCATCTCTCTCTTCAAAACCTTCCTTGCCTAGTTTGAGTTAAGGACTGAAAACTCAAGGTTTGCATGATCACGGTGACGCTGTAGCAGTTACTCTTTGCATTAAGGAAATAGTGTTCATAGGGATTGAAACCTTTGCTTCGAGATTAGAGTCATTTTGAAAGCACACTAAAAGATGCGACCCGGATTGAGTATACCCTTTGGATCTAGTGCCGATTTAATGGTCTTCATCAAGGCAATTTCGTTGGACGAGCGAGACAGAGAAAGAAAATCCTTTTTGGTCACACCCACGCCGTGTTCTGCAGTGATTGCACCGCCGAACTGACCAATCATCTGCATAATATCGTTATCAATACTAGCCTTATCATCCTCGCGCCCTGTGTATGCGCAAACATGCAAATTGTTATCGCCGAGATGCCCAAACATCAACATATTCAAATTATTGTATTTTTTTTCTAGGGTTTGTTGCATATGAAGAGTGAATGTCTCGATTTCAGTGGTGGGAAGACTAATATCTTGATTGGATATGGGCCCCAGTATAGGAAGAATCTCACTGATTCCATCTCTAATCTGCCAAAATTTGGCCGCATCTTGATGAGATTGTGCAATCACTGCATCTTGCACGATACCCGCTTCCAGTTCAGAGAAGAGTACTGACTCAAAATAGTCTGCTGCGGAAATTTTGTCGCTATCCTTGTACTCAACAAGAAGGTAAAAAGGGTGTGACTGATTAAACGGGCTTTGTAGACTGGGTATAGTCTGTAATACCTTATCAAAGTAGTTATCCCACATCAGTTCAAAACCAGTCAATCCAGAACCCAAACTGTGTTTTAAAGCAACCAAAAGTGCCATAACGTCTTGGTAGGATTTAAGCGCACAGAGCGCCGTGTGAGAACGAAGAGCCTTGGGTTGAAGTTGAATGACAACGCGCGAAATAATACCAAGCGTGCCTTCAGTACCTATAAATAACTGCTTGAGATCATAACCAGAATTATTTTTGACCATTTTATTCATAGAACTGATCAGGCTACCATCTGCCAAAACGGCCTCAAGCCCTAAAACCATTGAACGCGCCATGCCATAGCGAATGACTTCTGTCCCCCCAGCATTGGTGGCCAGGTTTCCGCCAATAGTACAACTTCCCCTCGATGCCAAATCTAGAGGTAAAAATAGATTTTTTTCTAGGGCTGCATCCTGCAACAATTGAAGTGGTGTCCCAGCGAGGGCTGTTAACGTCATTTCTGTACCGTCAATCTCTTCAATGCCGGTCATACGTTCAAGAGAAATTGCCATTTCACCTCTCTGTGGGGTAGCCCCTCCAGACAGGCCTGTCAAACCACCTTGAACAACTACCGGTTGTTCAAATTGGTGGCAGAGGGTCATTATTTGCGACAGTTGTTGGGGAGTTTTGGGCTTAAGCAAGGCAATTGGCGCACAGGGCGAGGCTCCACTCCAGTCAGCATGGTATTTGTCGCTTATATCCTGCGTTTCTAACACTGAGGGATCATTAACAGTCTGTTTAAGGCAATCGATTAAGTCTTGCATAGTGCGTAGTATAGATCAGTTGAGATCACAGGCAAATTTGAACATTACCATATCAGTTCAATCACTTGTTATTGAGGATTTTGATCAGGTCAAAGGCTTATTTGGATACAAAAAAATGGTATCTATCACTCTTTACACTAAATTCTCAAGCTAAACATGCACCTTCTTCAATGGTTTTTGATTGAAACCTTAATTTAATCTCAAAATAGGGCTCCTTGACCGCTGGATCCTAGAGTGTACTTAACGCTGAACGCACAATTTGCACAGTCGCATAATCTGACAACTGGATTAAAAATGTTTTGGGGTAATCATGGGATTATCTGCCTGCAGTGGTGGAGGCGGTATACCCACAACAGCAACAAATTCCAGCAATTCTCAAACAGACTTAACGCCATCAGTGATAATTCTGATAGGTTCCGCTTCCATGACCATCGAGTTGGGGACTGCCGCGCAGCATTGATCAGAATGTTGTGCAGCGTACCATGGAAGTTGACTATGTCAGAGTGTAAAACACTAGCAGCCAACTTGTGTGGTCAGATGAATTTAACTAGCTTTGAGATAAAATTAATTTAGGCAGAGTTATACAGCGGCTATGGATTGGTTGATTGCCTGCAACACCGAAAGCGGGTCTTTTGCCTGAGTAATGGGCCTTCCCACTACTAAGAAATCACTGCCAGATTCGATAGCCAGAGAGGGAGTAACCACCCTCTTTTGGTCATCTGCCATGCTATCTGCTAACCGTATACCGGGTGTAACCAAGTTAAAATCACTGCCTAAAGCCTGCTTTAAACTCTTTGCCTCGAGAGCGGAACAAACTACTCCATCCAAACCACAATCATGAGCAAGTCTAGCCAGTTCAAGCACCCGATTTTGGGTAGAATCCTGAATGCCAATCTCTAATAGGTCGTCACTGTCCATGCTAGTCAGAACTGTCACTGCAATCAAAAGCATAGGACTACTGACCTTCTCTAGTACTTCCCTAGAGGCGCTCATCATTCGACGCCCACCTGAGGCGTGAACATTTGTCATCCATACACCCATATCGGCAGCCGCACTGACCGCTCTGGCAACAGTGTTGGGAATATCATGAAATTTCAGGTCTAAGAAGACATCAAACTTACGATCGACTAGAGCCTTTACTAATTGTGGACCTGCGGCAGTAAACAGTTCCTTGCCAACCTTTAGCCGACACTGGTCGGGACTGAGGCTCTCTGCAAGGGTAAGCGCTGATTCTGCATCAGCAAAATCCAGAGCAACAATAACTGGCCGGTCAGCTGGGCTCATTTTTTTTCATCTCCTTTTTCAACTGTGCCAATTTGCGACGGTAGGACCCTAGAATAAAACTGCTGGCCAATAGTCCTAGAAAGGATCCAGCGACCAAGAATATTAGTAGCCAAAGGCCCAAACTTATCTCGGGGCTTCGCAGTAAAATAAAGTCAATGCCAAGCATCTGGTCATTGCGCAGTGCAAACATGGCACCTATTGCGGCTATTGCAATAGCCATTAGACATTTAATTAGCAACCAAAGTGCACGCACAGCGACTCCATTCAGGTAATTACCCTCAATTCATTGTAACTGTTAACGGGTATGTCGACAAAAAACAGCCCTAAATACATTTTTATTTATGTATAAAAAAAGCACCGCGGGAGACCCCTGCGGCGCTTTTTAAAATTCTGTGACGTATAGAAACAAACAGCAATTGGCCAGTGATGACCAACCACAAGCCAGTTCTGTTACTTCTTAGCACCACCAAAGCGCTTATTAAATCGATCGATTCGCCCACCGGTATCAACAATTTTTTGTTTCCCGGTGTAGAACGGATGGCAAGCCGAACAAACATCTATATGCAGTGCTTCTGGACGTGTTGAACCCACTTTAATCACATTGCCACAGCTACAGGTTGCCGTCATTTCGCCATAGGCTGGATGAATTTCATTTTTCATTGTTTACTCCCTTCTGCAAACCGCCACCTCATCTTGTAAAACTGGTATGCTATCAATTGTATCGATAGGACACCTCACTTACAGGCAAAGCACGGAGAGCTATCTAAAATGAGCGCGGATTCTAGCAGAAATTAAGTCTTATACAAAAGGAATTCTTTATATTTATGCAGCACAGTGAATTTCCGATAATCCGAGTTGCGGTGCCCTCCCCGTTGCGTCGAACATTCGACTATAGGTTACCCGAGCAGACTGCTTCGGATACCGATGGGCAAATACCTCAAGTGGGATCCAGAGTGACGGTAGATTTTGGCCGCCGCAGAGTCGTTGCACTGGTAATAGAGATTGCCGAGGCGAGTGAACTTGCGGCCGACAAACTAAAACCTATTGTTGCAGTTATCGATGCCACTCCACTACTGCCAGAAAAATTATTTAAGCTGTTTATCTGGGCAGCAAATTATTATCAGCACCCCATTGGCGAAGCGCTGTTTACCACCTTACCAACGTTAATACGAAAGGGAGAATTACCTCCCTTATTAACTACCCCCTGCTGGGAACTGACTCACTTAGGGCAGGGCCTTGGCCCAGACTCTCTAAAAAGGGCGCCCAAACAAAGAGCACTGATTGAGTTGATGAGGGGCTGTGCTGCGCCAATTCCAGACTCTCAACTTTCACAGCAATTCTCTAGAAACATTATTAACCAACTTAAGCAAAAAGCACTGATTGCATCAATCGAAGTGGACGATAATAGAGGATCAACATCGGATCAAATTCTAAAAAATCCAAGCCTACAACTCGACCCACAGCAGCAGATAGCGTTGGATAAAATTGAATTTCATCACTTTGCCAGTTACCTGTTAGACGGTGTCACAAGTAGTGGCAAAACTGAGGTATATCTGCAGAGTATTGAGAAAGTACTGCGCTATGGACGGCAGTCTCTTGTTCTAATTCCCGAAATAAGCCTCACGCCACAGTCAGAAAAGCGCTTTCGCGACCGCTTTAATGTACCTGTGGTAATCCTGCACTCCGGCATGACTGACAATGCCCGTCTCAAAGCTTGGGAACAGGCGCGATCAGGCCATGCAAAGATAATTTTAGGGACTAGATCCGCTGTATTCACACCACTCTGTGAACCCGGTTTGATTGTCCTTGATGAGGAACATGACCAGTCCTACAAACAGCAGGAGGGATTTAAATACTCTGCGCGTGATCTGGCAGTGATGCGTGCTCAACGCGAAAATATACCCATTATATTAGGCTCCGCTACTCCCTCTTTAGAATCCCTCAATAACTGTGCACAGGGTAGGTATACTCATCTCACTTTAAACGCCCGTGCTGGAAACGCTAGCAATCCTCATTGGAAGCTTGTTGACCTGCGAAATGAATCGGTAAACAGCGGAATCGCCCATTCCACCCTAGCGGCCATTGGAGAAACCCTTAATGCCGGGCAACAGGTGTTAATTTTTCTCAATCGGCGTGGCTATGCACCTACTCTCCTCTGCCATAGCTGTGGGTGGGCGGCATCCTGCTCAAGTTGTGATGCCAAATTGACCGTACACCGAGCAAGGGCTCGCTTACTCTGTCATCACTGTGATTATCAAATATACCCACCCAGCCATTGTCCAGACTGTAATAGTCCGCAATTGGTCGCCACTGGAGATGGCACTGAACGCAGTGCTGAGTATTTGCAAAAGCAATTTCCAAATATCAACGTACTGCGAATTGACCGAGATAGCACCAGAAGGCAAGGTGCCATGCAGCAGTTTTTTGAAACGGCTGACAGGGGTGAAGCATGCATCCTGATCGGAACGCAAATGCTTGCCAAAGGCCATCATTTTGCCAACGTAACTCTGGTGGCCATCCTAGATGCTGACAGTGGACTCCTGACACCAGACTTTCGCGGTCATGAACGAATGGCACAATTACTAACGCAAGTTGCTGGGCGCAGCGGCCGCGGCAAAGCCTCTGGTAGGGTGCTGTTGCAAACTCATCAACCAGAACACCCGCTACTGGATACGCTGATGGCAAGAGATTACCGCCATATCGCCAAGTCGCTCCTCAGTCAGCGCCAAGCTAGGCATTTACCACCTTTCAAACCCATAGCAACCCTACGCGCAGAATCAAAGCATGCTGCTCAGGCCCAAGATTTTCTCTGCCTAGCGCGTGACAGAGCAAAGAGTCTCATTTCGCTTAACAGTAGGGTGCAGTATCTGGGCCCACTGCCAGCAATGATGGAAAAACGCAATGGGCGCTACAGATATTATCTTCAAGCTGAGGCCGAAACACGAAATGATCTGCAACAACTGCTCAGTGTATTAGCTAGTGACCTAGAAAAACAAAAACGCTTTTCCAATGTTCGCTGGTCCATTGATGTAGATCCCCAAGAGTTCTAGCAACATCAAAGTAGATTCGGCGCTATTATTTTGCTTAGAGTAGGCTTTTTCACCTACAATTGCCACGGGATACAGGTACACACAATATGGCTCAGAAAAATTCCAGAAAATCGGCTACTCGCTCCTCTCAGAATCACGCAGAACAGTCCAGATCTTCCCTGCAGTCTTTCTTTATTGGATTGCTTATTGGCGCTCTGGGAATGCATTTCTTACCCATACTATTAAACAATAAAGACTCAATTACTGAGCCAAGTGCTGAAAAGTTAACCGAGATTGTCAAACCAACATTTCAATTCCCCGACATTTTAGCGGGCACAGAGATCGCTGTACCTAACAGGGAGCTAGAGGCTGCATCAGAGACCAATATGACCTACTTGCTTCAAGTGGGTTCATTTATCAATCAGCCTGATGCTGAAAGCCTCAGAGTTCGCCTACTTTTATTAAACTTTAAGGCCTTTGTAGAACCTTTTGAAACAGACTCTGGTGATAATTGGCACAGGGTATTAGTAGGCCCCTATGATAATGAAAAAGAGACTGTAGCCGTGCGTACAAAACTGGCTGAAAATGACTTAAAGTCCTTACTACTGAAGCGCAAATCTGAGTAAATCCTCACCCCTCATCCTTACCTGTTTATGATGATATTGACTCCCCTTGCTAACCTTTTGGGGTAGAAGGATAGCCCTTTATGAGGCTGTATCTTGGTTCTACTAGTGCAACTGAAGAATACAAAATGCATCCTTTATTTATAGTCCTGCCGATCTTTGCCGTATTAGCACCTGCTTGCGGTCCAGTGCAACAAGAAAAAGCGGTTACGCGACGCAAGGATGCCAGCGAGCGCATCAAAGCAGCGGAAGAGCATCCGACATATCAGATACCTCAGTCCTATCCACATGGTTTGAGGGTCGCGAGCTATATGCGGCAAAGTAGATTGAGACATAGAATCAGTCGCAGCTGTATCGGCGCTCTACCACCCATAAGGGTACATGACGAAAAGCGCCATTAATGGTCAAATACATCCTGTGATGAATGGGTATGACTAGGGTCTAGACACTGGTTTAGCGCCCTTTCAATTTAATGGGAATTGCTTATGAGTAAAACAAGAACCACTGCACAATGGCAAGATCTGGATACTCAGAACCATCTGCATCCATTTACCGACTACCATGCCTATAATCAAAAACCCGGCCGTGTCATCAACCGTGCCGAACATATTTATATCTTTGATACAGACGACAACCAAATGTTGGATGCAATGTCGGGGCTGTGGTGTTGTAGTCTCGGCTACAGTCAACCTGAAATAGCGGAGGCCGTCAGCCATCAATTCAGCCAACTGCCCTACTACAACAACTTTTTCCAATGTAGCAATGCGCCGGCCATTGAGTTGTCGGAACGCCTGGTTAAAGTTAGCCCTAAACAATTCAATCATGTTTTCTTTACCGGTTCTGGATCAGAAGCCAACGATACCAATATTCGCTTAATTCGACGCTACTGGGATTTAAAAGAACAGCCTAACAAGCGCATTATTCTGTCGAGAAATAATGCCTACCATGGCAGCACCATCGCCGCCGCCAGTCTGGGTGGATTTAACTCAGTGCACAAACAATTCGAGAAACTCCCCTATGTCCAGCATCTGCCTGATCCTAATTGGTACTGTAATGGTTCCGATATAAGTCCTGAAGAATTTGGGATCCAAACGGCTCGAGAACTTGAAAAGCGTATTGATGAACTGGGCGAAGCTAATATAGCGGCCTTTATTGCTGAACCCATTCAAGGTGCTGGCGGTGTAATTGTCCCACCAGAAACATACTGGCCCGAAGTACAGCGTATTTTGAATGAACGGGATATACTCTTTGTCAGTGATGAGGTTATCTGTGGGTTTGGGCGCACTGGTAGTATGTTTGGTTGTCAAACCTACAACACTCAACCGGACCTTATAACCTTTGCCAAAGCCGTGACCAATGGCTTCCAACCTCTGGGTGGGGTTATGGTAAGTGACAAAATCGCCGATGTGATTACATCCAAAGGTGGTGAGTTTGGACACGGCTTTACCTACTCTGGACACCCCATTGCCTGTGCTGCGGCTATAGCCACACTGGATATAATAGAACGGGAGTCTATGGTGGATAGAGTGGCCAATGATATAGGGCCCTACTTGCAACAAAAGTGGATCGCCTTGCAGGATCACCCGATTGTTGGTCATGTCCGTGTGAAGGGCATGTTGGGCTCACTGGAGCTTGTTCGCAACAAAGAAACAGGTGAAAGATTAGAAGAGGGAGAAAAATCAGGCACAGTGTGTCGCGATTTTTGTATTAATAGCGGTTTGGTCATGCGAGCCGTAGGTGACTCAATGATTATTTCGCCGCCCTTTGTTTGCTCCCATCAAGAGATAGATCTCTTTATTGAGCGAGCTGAAAAAGCCCTTGACCTTACAGCCGAACACTACAAAATTTAATTTTAGGCAATATGACCCTTACTGGGCCTATAGTTTAGTAAAAGAAATACACTTTTGAGTTATGACAGCAACTCAGCTATTAAAGATGGAGAAGATATGTCTGGCGATTGGGGAAAATTTAATTGGCAAGATCCATTTAATTTAGATGACCAACTAAGCGATGAAGAGCGTCTCATTCGCGATACTGCGGCCAGTTTTGCTGAGGAAAAACTGGCTCCAATCGTTCGTCAGGGATTTGAAAATGAGACTGTAGACCGATCCATTTTTACTCAAATGGGTGAGTTAGGTCTATTGGGCTCAACCATTCAGGGCTATGACTGCCCGGGGGTCAACTATGTCAGCTATGGTCTAATAGCACGGGAAATTGAAAGGGTTGATTCTGGCTATCGCTCGATGCTCAGTGTCCAATCAAGTCTGGTCATGTATCCAATCTATACCTATGGCACCGAGGCACAAAAAGAAAAATATTTACCCAAACTAGCCAGTGGCGAATGGGTTGGTTGTTTTGGTCTTACAGAACCCGATGCAGGATCTGACCCTGGCTCAATGAAAACTCGCGCTAAACGTGTGGATGGTGGCTATCTGCTATCGGGTAGCAAAATGTGGATTAGCAACTCACCCATAGCAGACGTATTTATCGTTTGGGCAAAGAACGACGAGGGTATTATTAAGGGCTTTATTCTCGAACGCGGTACCAAAGGACTTTCTGCCCCCAAAATCGAGGGTAAGTTAGCTCTGCTTACCTCTGTTACTGGAGAAATTGTCATGGATGAAGTGTTTGTTCCAGAAGATAATTTACTGCCCAATATAGAGGGTTTAAAAGGCCCGTTTGGCTGCTTAAATAGTGCTCGCTATGGCATTTGTTGGGGCGTTATGGGCGCCGCCGAAAACTGTTGGCATGCGGCACGCGATTACACCCTTGAGCGCGTTCAATTCAATCGTCCGTTGGCCGCCACTCAACTTATACAGTTAAAGTTGGCCTCGATGCAGACTGAAATCAGTTTAGGTTTGCAGGGTGCACTGCGCGCCGGCCGTCTTCGGGATGAAAATCAGTTAGCACCGGAACTAATCTCGCTACTCAAACGCAATAACTGCTCAAAGGCCTTAGATATTGCGCGCATGGCGAGAGATATGCACGGCGGCAATGGCATCTCTGGAGACTACCCGATCATGCGTCACATGCTTAATCTAGAGGTAGTGAACACCTACGAAGGTACAGCTGATGTACATGCACTGATCCTAGGGCGAGCTCAGACTGGCCTCCAAGCCTTTGCTTGAGTTAAGACTCAAAACGCACAAATTGTTTCAATCTTGCCCGGCTAACATTGCTCAAATTATGATAAAGCTAAGCGAGTTCAAGCTCAATCGGAAAAGGCCACGGCGGGTGCCGGAAAGCCATTAAATTCGGTTGAGCAGCTTGTGCTGTAGGCACCCATATTGGGTACATATACTCTATCCTCAACCTGCATAGTCAACGGCAACTGGTGTTTACCCAGAACATCAATAGCATCGCAGGTAGGACCTGCAAGGGTCCACTCACCCTGCTCTCCTGTGCGATCGCTAAAGACACTGGCAGGGAAATGTTGTGATAACTCCAAAAGTCCCCCGTAAACACCTGTATCAAGGTACAACCAGCGCTGTCTACCACGTGAAGCAATACCAACTACTTGAGACATTAAACATCCCGCTGAGCCAACTAAAAATCGTCCGGGCTCAGCCATAATTTGGATGTGCTCCGGCACTGATTGCAACTCGCTATTGATAACGGCACCTATCTCCTCAATGGTCG
>CAXEWB010000004.1:0-1602 GCA_963999835.1 uncultured Cellvibrionales bacterium
AGGCCCATAAGTGCATATAGCACATCAGATGCAGGTAAGTTTCGTGACTGGTTATTAGATAAAGGCTTAACTGTTGTCTCTACCAAGCGTGTGTTTGCGACTGTTAAGTCGATCATTAATCTGACAATCAGTGAGCACGGGCTTAACTTTACCAATAACTTCAGCCGTACCTTCATGCCTGACAGAGACGATGCAAAGAAGCGTAAGCCTGTTCCTGTTGATGAGATCAGAAAGATACAGCAGAAATGTTATGAGTTAGATGATGAGCCTAGATGGTTGCTGGCACTTATAAGTGATACAGGGCTAAGACTATCAGAAGTTGTTGGATTAGCCATATCAGACATCAAGCTAAACTCTACTACTCCGCATCTCATTGTCCAGCCTCATCCTTGGAGATCATTGAAGACCAAATCCAGTCATCGTAAAGTACCACTGGTTGGTGCATCACTCTGGGCTGCAAGAAGAGTACTACATCACTCAAATACACCCATTGCATTCCCGAGATATAATGATGGCGCACTGGCAAATGCTAACTCAGCAAGTGCAGTTCTTAATAAGTGGTTAAAGCCATTAGTGAGTGAAGGTTGTGTTGTGCATTCGTTTAGGCATTCCATGAGAGATCGATTGAGAGCAGTTGAATGTCCCAAAGAGATCATTGATCAGATTGGAGGATGGTCATCTAGCGATGTTGGAGAGAGTTATGGTGAGGGATTTCCATTAATTAACCTAAGCGATTGGGTATATCAAATCAGCAGTTGTTAACTGGTGAACATCTGATTGTGTTGGGATGAAGAATGCTTAGATCGTGGCCATCGGTTTATCTCAGAAAATAAAATAATCTAATTTCTGAGAAGTAACGTAATCAATTACAAAATTTATTAACTAGGGTTCTGAAATGCAGAACATAGACAGTCTGTTAAGATTATCTCGGCCACTGGCGGCTGACACTCCTCAGATATACCCGGTCACTGTGGTCGCTACAGAGGTTGGCAATAAATATAATATCGACGGTGAATTGCAACCGACCCTTATTTTTGAAGAAGGGGTGACTTACAGGTTTGATCAATCGGATACTACAAATAAGGGACATCCCCTCAGACTCTCTGCAACCGAAGATGGAATACATAATGGCGGCAGCGAATACAGTGTAGACACAAATGTCGTTGGTGTAGCTGGGGAAGAAGGGTCTTTCACTCAGGTCACGGTCGCGCAGGGTTCAAGCGATTTGTTTTATTACTGCGTATTTCACCGTGGTATGGGCGGTCGACTTGACGCTACTGAGTCATCGTCCAACGATTCCACTGATGCCCCAAGTATTGAAGTTGGTGATGATACATTTTCTGGAATCACCTTTTTTGGAGGTGCTGGCGATGACCAGTTTACTGGTAGATCGGGCAATGACACAATAAATGGCGGCCTAGGAACAGATGTGGTTGTGTTCTCTGGGGAAAGGTCAGCTTACACCATTACAGAAACAGGCAATACGGTTGTAGTTACAGATAGCCAATCAAATAGAGATGGTTCAGATAGCCTTTTTTCGATCGAGCAATTCCAGTTTTCAGATGGCACCTTTCAACTATCAGAGTTACTCAATGTTACCGA
>CAXEWB010000005.1:0-2254 GCA_963999835.1 uncultured Cellvibrionales bacterium
CTGTGTGGGCCTTCTGTCGCAACTGGCCGTTTTGCCAAAATTTGAGGGTCAGGTCTTGCAAATTTTCAATACTGTCAATCCCTATAAATTCTGAAAGTGGGCAGGCCCCATCAAATGCTTTGGCTTTTTCCCAAGGCAAACTATTTTCTTTAAGTTGTTGCTGAAGATCACGTAGCGTGAGGTCTAGTGCCAAACCAACACCAATAATGGCCTGCCGAGCTTGCTGTTCAGTGGACCCAGATGATAATGGCTGGCCAATTAATATTGCCAACTCAGTCTCAAAATGACAGTGGCCATGATGACTGGGAATAACAATAGGCGCAGCAAGGCTCACTATTGCAGTGCTCGGCTTAATAAAAAGCACCGGTTCATCAGGCAGAGGATTATTAAGTTCTTGGGCATGAGCAGCATAGTTGAGCCCCACACAGATAACTTTACCCACTGGTAATCCAGTCTTTTTTGCATCGATCAAATGCTGATATTGCATACTTTTATACCTATTGTATTGGCTGTGATAATTCGGTAAAAATTGTACTAGATTTTCGCACTCTTTCTCATAAATGTGATTTTAATGATATCAACTTTGACCCATCAACATGCGATTTTAAGTCAACTTTTTGGCTGATCCATTGAGTTTAATTATGGTGAAATCTGCAAAGATTATCTAAAGATTTAGTGTTTAGGTAGGTGATATTTTCATTTTTCATTTGCCAAAAAGGAGCAAATCGAGCTTAAAAAGCTTAAAAAGCACATTTTTTCGCCATAAAAACTGACTAAAATTAGCTAAATTGCGAAAAAACCAATACACTGGGGAGTTCTGGAGTGTGTACCTACTGGAGAGTTGGTTATCGCAGCGGAAAGGTCTTTGTGCTGACATAAGTTTTGCACAAGGTGTTAAGTCCAACTCAATTTGAGATGGGTATGTTAAGTGTCAATTTGACACAGTTACTTTTAAGCGAGGTTGTTATGTCAGGGGAAAGAGTTGCTGGCACTGTAAAGTGGTTCAACGATAGTAAAGGTTTTGGTTTTATAGAGCAGGAAGGTGGCAGTGACGTTTTTGTTCACCATAGTGCTATACAGGCAGAAGGGTTTAAATCCCTTAAAGAAGGTCAGTCAGTGACTATGGAAGTAGTGGAGGGTCAAAAAGGCCTGCAAGCTGAGAATGTAATTGCTGATTGATCTTGTTCCAGCCAGTTTGGCTGTCAAAAATTTCAAAGCCTTGTCAGAGATGCCAAGGCTTTTTTGTGCTGTAATAACAATACTTTTAATTGGGTGCGTCAAAATCTGTAGCTAGATAAAGCTACTTGATTTTTGCTTCTTTATAGATGACGTGTTTTCGTATGGTGGGATCGTATTTCTTGATCTCCATTTTCTCAGGCATGTTGCGCTTGTTCTTATCAGTTGTGTAGAAATGTCCCGTTCCTGCACTGGACACCAGTCGTATTTTTTCTCGAGCAGATTTAGCCATAATAGTATCCTCTAGATTTTTTCGCCTTTGGCGCGCAGGTCAGCAAGCACCTGCTCAATACCATTTTTATCAATAATGCGCATACCTTTGGTAGACACTCGCAACTTTACAAAGCGCTTCTCAGATTCGATCCAGAAGCGATGAGTGTGAAGGTTTGGCTCAAAGCGACGACGGGTTCGGTTCTTCGCATGAGATACATTGTTTCCGGCCATTGGGCGTTTACCTGTGACCTGACATACTCTGGACATTACTACTGCCTCTTTTGCAATTTTTGCCGAGGGAACATCATTACGGCAAGTGAAATCTGGTTAACAAAAACTCGAGAAACTCACCTAATCTCGAGGGGACGCGTTTTATACCAGAAAGCCTACCTTGAATCAAACAAAAAGCGAATAATAATGCTGAATTCAACGGGTTTTAAACAACCAGTCAAATGTATGGCAAATACTCGCCAACATCATCAAGCCTCTACACTTTCCCCAGATCAGCCAAAGACACAACTTCACCCTTACCAATGATAAAATGATCCAGCAAACGAATGTCTAGTGTGTCTAGAGAAATTTTCAGTTGTTTGGTGATTTCGATATCGGCTTGACTGGGCTCTGCATTTCCTGACGGATGATTATGGGCCACAATCACTGCCGCTGCATTTTTCTGTAGCGCCAACTTGGCCAATTCTCGAGGATAAACACTTGCGGCGTTGATAGTACCTTTAAATAATTCGGCAAATTCTATAAGGCGGTGGCGGCTATCAAGAAGGAGTACTGAAAACACCTCGCGTTGATA
>CAXEWB010000006.1:0-2531 GCA_963999835.1 uncultured Cellvibrionales bacterium
CTTTAGATTTTTGCAATTGGCTAATGCAACGCCAGCTACCTGTGATAGAGCACTACAATTAACCGGCATATCTGATATTAGGCGAACTTCTGTCAGTGACCAGGGGGGACTTGATAGTTATTTACAGCGGCGCACTAGTAGCGATTGGATTGATAATGTGGCTTTGGAAGCCACTGATCAGCATGACAGTAGAAGCAGAACTGGCCGCAGTAGAGGAATCAATGTCAGCAAGACACGTACAGCACTTATGTTAATCACCGCTCTAGTGATCGCCATCACAATGAAGATTATCGGTGTATTACTAATCACTGCCCTACTGATTATTCCAGGGGCTACAGCTCGCAGAATGACCTCGACACCTGAAAAAATGGCCCTGATAGCCAGCTTAATCGCAATGCTTAGGCTTGGCATACAGATACTCCTGTTGGCCCATCAATAGTGATCAGTGCGTCCCTTCTATTTTCACTTTCGTTATTGCTGAGGCAAAGGATTTAAAACTGGCTACTTATAGGTTGCTACTACCAGCAATTGAACGCCAGGTACTGCGCAGCTTAATCTCGCTATGCGGCGCTTTAAAGAAGCCATGGTAATGGCCCTTGGGGTTGATCAGAACTAATTGCGTGCTGTGATCAACCGTATAGTCCCCAGAATCCAATGGTACTTGGTTATAAGCAATATTTAACTCTGCTGTAAGACGTCGAATTAAATGTTTGTTGCCCGTAACACCGATAAACTCATCATTAAAATAAGGTACATACTGCGCTAATTTCTCGACGGTGTCGCGCTCAGGATCTATGGAGATCATCACAATTTGCAAGCGCTCCTGTTCTCGATCTTTTAATTTGCTATAGGTGTCGTTGAGGGTTGCTAGGGTCGTAGGGCAAATATCTGGGCAGTGAGTAAATCCAAAAAAGACTATGCTCCAAACATCCTGCAAACGCTCTTGATTAAACACTTGCCCTTGATGATCAACCAAATCAAAATCACTAAAAATTCTGGGTGAATTTAATACTACAGCACCATTAATTCGCAGCTCCTCATTGGACATGATCACAGGCTGACTTATGCGCCAGACGAAACCCCAAATCACCAACAAGATAAATGCCAGAATAACAATAACAGTATTTCGAATACCCAGTTTTTGGTCCATTGCTTACCTCTACTTAATTAAAATTGCATTGGATTAACAACTTTTTCAATCAAATAATGGTCCAGTAACATAATGGCAAATAACGCCATTAAATAAATGATTGAAAATCTAAACGTCTTGATGCCAGTGTCCCTATTACGCCACATCTGAAAACAGTGGTAGAGAAAACGCATACCGAGCAGTAAAGATCCACTCAGGTATAACCAGCCAAACAGACCTGTCAGATAAGGCAGTACAGTAATCACGACCAACATAACCGTATAGAGAACGATATTTATTTTGGTATAAGCCTCACCGTGGGTAACCGGCAGCATAGGAATTTCAGCTTGCGCATATTCATCTTTGCGGTGGACTGCGAGGGCCCAAAAGTGCGGCGGTGTCCAAGCAAAGATTATCAATACCAGTAACAGGGCGTTGTGATGAATTTCTCCCGTCACCGCAACCCAACCCAGCAGTGGTGGCGAGGCGCCGGCCAAACCACCGATCACAATATTCTGAGGGGTCGCGCGTTTGAGAAACATTGTGTAGATAAAAGCATACCCTATAAGTGAGGCAAGGGTTAGCCAAGCTGTGAGCAGATTGGTAGATAAAAGTAGAACTGCCATGCCGGCCGAGCCAGCGAGCATAGCAAACAGCGTCGCCTGATTGGGCGTCAAGCGCCCCTGAGCAACGGGTCGATTGGCTGTACGAGCCATTTTGTCATCGACATGGCGATCGACAATATGGTTGACAGCGGCGGCAGAGCCGGCACAGAGGGCAATACCCAAATTACCAAAGACAAGTATGTCTATGGGTACAAGTTGAGGTGTAGCCAACAACATACCAATCACTGAGGTTAGGATCATTAAAGCAACTACACTAGGCTTGCACAATTCTAGGTAGTCGCGCCAACTCACTACTTTATTGTCATCGGTGTTTGTTGCCACTGCTCGCTCCAAAATTAATCAATGCGCTTTCATTAGCGATCAGGGGAATATTTTAACAGATGTTTAAGGTCATCTAGCAGTCCATTGGGATCATCGCTTGATGTATAGTACAAAACGGCTTGATGATCTGGCGTCACCACAAAATATCTGCCATCACGCAGATCCCATTCTGCCGAACTACCTTTAAGCAGTGCGCCCAGTTGAGCTGTATCGATAGCAGAGACTTGTAAGAAGGGGTGTTGTTGGCTGAGCTGCTCAAGATCCAGCTCTTGTGAAAGTAGATTATCGGGCAGATAGAGGCGCTCCACCCGTCCCGTAAGCTTTCCCAGCAGCATGTGAATTTGCTTGGTGTTGTGGAGTATCTCTGTGCAAGCCTCAGCACAGCTTTGCCCGCCAACAATTACAATTCGCCACTTGGGCTTTCCCTCGACGACAGAGGCGCCAAAATAGTAGAC
>CAXEWB010000007.1:0-2240 GCA_963999835.1 uncultured Cellvibrionales bacterium
AGATCTTGCTGTGTATAGCTAACGCCTGTCAGTGACTCTCCTAGGGTCATACACGCAATGTCTGTAAGGCATTGCAGGTGGGCATGTTAGTGACCCATGCAAATGCCACAGAAGGTAACTGATAGTGGTTACCAAGATAGACACCCGATCCGCGAAGGTGGTTGAGAATATAACTAGGCACCGGGGATTGCTGGACCAGCTCGTCTTTTGATTAGAGGGGTAACCATCATAATCGATGTCAACAAGTTTAAGCCAAACTGGTATCCAATATGAAGCCATGGTTTTAGTAAATTACGCCTACAAAGAGATCTATGTTGGTCAATAAAGGATCTTTGAGGTTGGCATGAAGAGAGTACTCAAGTCATCCCCACTGCGACGTCTCAACGTACAATTAAACTAATTTCTAATCTGCAATGCATCATAACCAAAAATGGGAGTACCGATAAAATAAACTGGGTTGTCTGGAAACTTAAATTAACCCAATTTGCCGTCCTTTCTCTACGAGCACTTCTGCCTGTCTGATCGATGCTAAATCCACCAATTTACCATTGAGAGAGACTGCTCCTTTACCAGTTTGTTTTGCCCTCTCCATCGCCTCCAGTATGGCGACAGCCTGAGAGATATCTTCTTGAGACGGAGTCATTACTGTATTTGCTAAATTTATTTGTGAAGGGTGGATCGCCCATTTTCCCTCAAGACCCAATGTAGCCGCTCTATTTGCAGCTGCTAAGAACCCATCATCATCAGAGAAGTCGCCAAATGGCCCATCTATTGGTCGCAAGCCATTAGCCCTTGCTGCAACAACCAGCCTAGCTAGCGCGTAATGCCACATATCACCCCAATGAGTCTCACGGGGCTTGTCAGAGTCTCCATCTGTTAAGACTGAGTATTTCTCGTTGACACCACCTATAGCGGTCGTCCTCGCTTTTGTTGAGGCGGCGTAATCTGCTACCCCAAAGTGTAGGCTTTCATTGCGCTTTGAGGCGGCAGCGATACTCTCGATGTTTTGCATGCCCAGTGCAGTTTCAATAATAAGCTCAAATCCAATGGGCTTCTTAGTTGCACTAGCCTCTTCAATTTGGGTGACCAACATGTCCAAAGCGTACACATCTGAGGTGGTGCCAACTTTTGGAATCATTATGAGATCTAACTTATTGCCTGCTTTTTCCACAATATCAACAACATCTCGATACATATAATGGGTATCAAGCCCATTAATTCTTACTGATATAGTTTTTTCTGACCAATCAATATCGTTTAACCCCTCAATGACATTTTGACGTGCTTTCACTTTTTGTTCAGGTGCTACAGCATCCTCTAGATCGAGAAAAATTATGTCTGCTTTAGACTTGGCAGCTTTTTCAAACAGCTCTGGTTGGCTGCCTGGAACAGCAAGCTCTGATCTATTGAGGCGAGCGGGAGCATTTATAATTTCAAAGAAGCTCATGTTACCACCATGAATAAGTTATTGAATGATGTGTATAGTTAGAAATTATCAAATAAGGAGTCTCTAATTTAAAACCGAGGCGATCGTCTTACCAATTACTGCAGGATTTGAAGCGACAGTTACGCCTACTGAGCTAAGCATCTCAACTTTTTCTTCAGCAGTTTCTCCATAGGCGGATATGATCGCACCAGCATGGCCCATAGTTTTACCTCTCGGCGCAGTGAGGCCTGCAACATATGCAACAACTGGCTTGGATACATGCTTGCCAATAAATTCCGCCCCCTCTGCCTCCTGTGGCCCTCCAATTTCACCGATCAAAGCAATAATTTCGGTTTCGTCATCTTTATTAAACATTTCTAGGACATCGCGAAAAGAGGAGCCGTTGATGGGGTCGCCTCCTATGCCAACAGAAGTGGATATACCAATTCCCAACTCCTTTAGTTGGTATGCCGCTTCGTAACCTAATGTGCCAGAACGACTGACAATCCCTACTGAACCTTGTTCATAAATATGGCCTGGCATTATGCCTAAAAGTGATTTTCCAGGGCTTATGGTGCCTGCACAGTTTGGCCCAGTTAATATCATTCGTTTTTCTCTTGGGTAACGCATCATATATCTTTTGACATAGATCATGTCTTGGGCTGGGATGCCGTCAGTAATGCACACGCAAAATTGTAATCCTGCGTCTGCAGCCTCCATGATACTATCTGCGGCAAACGGTGGAGGCACAAAAATCAAACTTGCCGTTGCTCCTGTTTCCCTTGCCGCGTCTTTGACAGTATTGAAAACAGGA
>CAXEWB010000008.1:0-3618 GCA_963999835.1 uncultured Cellvibrionales bacterium
AGTGGATTCAAGTTGGGACAACAAATAAGGCATAATGTATACGGTGAAGGGGTTATTTTGAACTTTGAGGGTAACGGCCCCCGAGCAAGGGTGCATGTTAGATTTGAAGACGTTGGCACCAAGATTCTTATCTTGGATTCGGCTAACTTAGTTGCCGTCTAGATTATTAGGCAACACCCATGTTATGAATAGCCTATTAGTTCCATAAAACAGTAAGGGATAGTAAATGAGAGTGTTTTTAACCTTGTTAATGCTGATGTTACTCAGCAGTTGCGGAAGCAAGAACGCAGAGCAACAACCAACGGTCAATCAGACTTCAGCAGAAACTTTTAAGTGGAAGTTGGTCACCAGTTGGCCAAAGAATTATCCAGGCCTAGGTTCTGCGCCAGAGAACTTTGCCAAAATGGTTGACACCATGAGTAACGGACGTTTGCAGATTAAGGTATTTGGTGCGGGCCAGTTAGTTCCTGCCCTTGAAGTATTTGACGCAGTTTCACAGGGCACCGCTGAAATGGGCCACGGCGCTGCGTACTATTGGACTGGCAAAGCGAAGTCCAGTGCGTTTTTCACCTCAATCCCCTTTGGCCTCAACGCTCAAGAAATGAATGGCTGGTTGCATTATGGCGGTGGCCTAGAGCTGTGGCGCGAGCTCTATGAGCCCTTTAACCTTGTGCCCTATGCCGGTGGCAGCACTGGTGTGCAAATGGCTGGTTGGTTTAACCGCGAGATTAATTCCATGGAAGATATTAAAGGGATAAAAATGCGTATCCCTGGCCTTGGCGGTGATGTCATTACCCGCGCTGGGGGTGTGTCTGTGACCCTTCCAGGTGGTGAGCTATATACGGCTATGCAAACCGGTGTTATCGACGCTACTGAATGGGTGGGACCCTATAATGATCTGGCTTTTGGCTTTCATCAGGTAGCTAAATACTACTACTATCCCGGCTGGCATGAGCCCGGCCCGATCTTAGAATTCATTGTTAATAAACAGGCGCTCGAATCGCTACCCGAGGATCTGCGGGCAATTGTAGAAACAGCCACTAGGGCGGCCAATCAGGATATGCTTGACGAATACACGGCGCGCAATAACCAAGCGCTGGTTGAATTGGTAGAGGTGCATAAGGTGGATGTCAGAAAGTTGCCTGATGAAGTCCTTGCCGAGTTACGAACCCTGTCTGAACAAGTACTGAAGGAAATGGCAGCAGACAATGAGCTGGCCAAGCGTATTGCTGATTCAGTCAATGCGTTTAAACAGCAGGCGACCGCTTACCATGGTATTTCTGAAGAGGCTTATTATCAGGCTAGGAAACAGCAATAGCTAGTTGGGGAATGAAATTGGAGGGCTAAGCAGTTCTTCAATTTCGCCAAAAAGTTGGTGTGAACAATACTAGCAATGTGAAGATTTCTAATCGACCCAGTAACATACCCCAACAGAGTACCCATTTGGCAAAGCTACTGATGTCGGCATAATTAGCCGCCACTGCGCCCAGACCGGGGCCGAGGTTATTGAGCGAGGCAGCGGTGGCCGACCAAGCAGTGGTGTAGTCCAGTCCAGAGGCCAACAGCAACAATACCATCAAGTAGAATATGGCTAGATAGACCCCTAAAAATGCCCAAATCGCATCAACCACGCGCTCGGGTACGGTGCGGTTGTGTATTTTAATGGGCAGTAGCGCATTGGGGTGAATCAAACGGTATATTTCTCGAATGCCCTGCTTGGCTAAAATCAGCATTCGACCAATTTTTATACCACCGCCCGTAGAGCCGGCACAGGCGCCAAAGAATGATAAAAACAGTAAAAAGTACGGCAGAAAACTTGGCCAAGAGTGAAATTCAGTCGCAGTAAAACCAGTGGTTGTCATTATTGATATTAGCTGGAAAATACCTTGCCTAATACTCTCATTCCAACCATAGGTGCCACTGTAATAAAGATAGAGGCAGGTCACTAATATACCCACAAGCAACAGGGCGAAATACATGCGTGCTTCTGCATCTTTAGCATAAAAACTTAGGCGATGGCTATGCCAGACATGAAAATGTAGCGCAAAATTCAATCCGGCAACAACCATAAAAAAGCTACAGATGGCCATTATCAGGCCGCTATCAAAGTAGCCAATGCTGGTGTCATAGGTTGAAAAGCCGCCAATGGCTACTGTGGAAAAACTGTGGCCCACAGCGTCAAATAGGTTCATGCCCGCAGCCCAATAGGCAAGTGCACAAACGACGGTAAGAGCGAGGTAGATTTTAAATAGTGCCTTAGCGGTTTCAGTAATTCGCGGTGTCAATTTGCTATCTTTGACCGGCCCTGGGGTTTCCGTTCTGTATATTTGCATGCCGCCCACGCCAATCATGGGCAAAATAGCCACAGCGATAACCACTATACCAATGCCCCCCAACCACTGCAGTTGTTGACGATAGTACAGTATTGATTTGGGCAGATCGTCCAATCCAGAGATAACGGTAGCGCCTGTGGTGGTCAAACCAGAGATTGATTCAAATAGGGCATCAATAAAGCTTAAGTTGGCAGCATTTGAGAGTAGCAATGGCAGTGAGCCAAAAGTGCTGAGAACCAACCAGAAAAATACCGTCACCAAGAAACCATCTCTGGTTCGCAGTTCGCCATAATTATTTTTCGTTGGAAGCCAGAATAGAAAGCCAAGCAGTAATGTGATGCCAAAAGACATGAGAAATGTCTGTGAGGTTGTCTCCCCATAGGCAAAAGCAACCAGTAAGGGAGTCAACATGCTTAGGCTGAAGATCATCAGCATGATGCCAAGAACACGAGCTACGATAGCAAAATGCATAGTGATTTAAGCCCTAAAAAAAACTATAGCTAACCGAGAATAACTTCTCGACAGCTTTGGTATTTTCTTTATCAACAACAAAAACAATTACATGGTCCCCACTTTCAATCACTGTGTCATGGTGAGCGATAACCACTTCACCATCGCGCACGAGAGCGGCTAGCGTTGCGCCAGGGGGAGATTTAATATCCTCGATTGCCCGACCCACAACTTTTGAACTTTTTTCATCGCCATGGACGACAATTTCAAGTGCCTCGGCTGCACCCCTGCGCAGGGAGTGTACTCGCTCAGTATCGCCTTTACGCACATGGGCCAGCAGTGAACTATTGGTGGCCTGTTGAGGAGAGATAGCGACATCAATTTCACCACCCTGAATTAGATCCGCATAAACCGGGTTATTAATCAGGGTCATCACTTTCTTGGCACCCAACCGCTTGGCTAAGAGCGACGACATAATATTGGTTTCATCATCATTGGTGAGCGCCAGAAAAACATCGGTCTTATCAATATTCTCATCCAGCAGTAATTCTTGGTCTGTGGCTGAGCCATTGAGCACCACGGCCTTGTTAAGTTTCTCTGCAAGGAATTTGCCTCGTTCTTCAGAGAATTCAATAATTTTAATATTGTAATTTTCCTCAAGTGCCTTACTCAGACGGTAGCCTATATTGCCCCCTCCAGCGATAACCAGCCGATGATAGGGTTTTTCGATGCGCCGCAGTTCACTCATCACACTGCGTATATTCTTTTTAGCAGCGATAAAGAAAACCTCATCGCCATCCTCAATGACTGTATCACCCTCGGGGAACAGAGCACG
>CAXEWB010000009.1:0-1747 GCA_963999835.1 uncultured Cellvibrionales bacterium
AGTGTGGTAAGAAACTCAATATTAAACAGTTTCCGACTTAGTACATCACTGGCATTTATAGCTTCTAAAATAGGTGGCATTAGGCGGTTGATCAGTGCCGAGCCTATGGGAAAGCTTTCAATTATATAGGGGCGCTTTTCGCCGGGTTTATTCATCGCATAATGAGCAGTACCATCTTGATGCCAAATGCGAAATTCCGCTCGCATGCGGAATCCGAGAGGTTCGGAGTCATACACAGATATATCTGACACTTCTAAACTGGCATCTTTAAATGCCTGTCTAACGTTTTGTACCTTAATATCTAGCTGGTTTTGATAGTTGTCTAGGTTGTGGATTGGTGAGTCATTCATTAGTTGTCATATAGCTGATCTGACTTGGCGGCCATCACAAAATCTCTTAAATCTAGACCTTTTACATCATGGGACCACCAGCAAATAGCCACCTTGCCCCATTCAATACAAAGGCTCGGGTGATGATCAGCTTGTTCAGCTATTACTGTAATTTTATTGGCAAAATCCATAGCTTGAACAAAATTTCCAAATTTGTAGCTACATTGAAGTTGGGGAATACTCTCTGCAAGGCCAATCTGCCAGTTTGGCAATTGCGCTAATAAAGGTCTCCATTCTTTCTCAACCATAGCTGATTGGCTAGGCTTAAGATCGAGCAGGTTGTAGTCAGCAAGATTCATCGTAATACCTAAATGCAGTTTTTTGGTTTTGGTAATCCAGCAAGCATAGCAACAAGTTTAGCTGGGCTACTGGGGAAAAGTTTATTTAGATAGATGCTACGACCCTGTTCAGAGCCGAGAGATTCGGTGATGACTTTGCACAGCGGTCGCATTGAAGGCGAAAACCCATAAGTGCTATAAAACTCTCTAGCTACAAATAATACTTGCAGATGGTTGTCATTAATACTGATTCCCTCAGCATTTGCAAGCTGTTGCGCTTTATCTGGTGACCATAATGGCAGATTGTCTAGGTGGCCTTTTTCATCAGTCATTTTTATTCCATATAGAAAAAAGCCCTGCTAGTTACAGGGCTTTTAAATCAAGCTTCTAAGAGTTATTACTCATCGCTCATAAAGCCAATAAGCTGAAGTAAACTTAAGAAAAGGTTATAGATCATGACAAATAATGTCACAGTAGCAGAAATATAATTGCGCTCACCGCCATGAATAATGGCACTGGTCTGCCACATAATGATGCCGGCAGAGAGAAAGGCAAACACAGAGCTTAGGGTAATCGATAGGGCTGGTATCTTTAAGAACACATTGGCGATGCCCGCCACAAAAGCTACTAAGATGCCAGTCATTAAGAACCCACCCATAAAATTAAGGTTCTTTCTAGTGGTCAGCACATAGGATGAGGCACCAAAAAATACCAGAGCTGTCGCACCAAGGGCCATCATGATGGGTTTACTACCTGCAACGGCAAGGTACATATTAAGTATGGGGCCTAGTGTGAAGCCCAGCCAGCCGGTTAGCGCAAATACCCAGAAAATACCCGAGGCGTTATTTTTATTCTTTTCTGTCATCCATAGACAGATAAAGTAGGGAAGAAGTGTCCAGAGGCCAAAAAATGGGGCGCCGATAGCCATTGATACTCCTGCCATCACTGCACTGAATGCAAGGGTTACACCGAGTAGCATGTATGTATTACGAAGTACCTTTGCGACGGCAGGGTCGAGCGCTGTGCTTTGAATGCCAGACGTGCTAGTTTTTGAACTGTACTTATCAATGTTTGGATTAG
>CAXEWB010000010.1:0-1601 GCA_963999835.1 uncultured Cellvibrionales bacterium
CCTCAGCAACCACTGTCTGGGCATACCCATGGCCAATGGCGTCGAATCATTAAATGTAGCGGTTGCGGCCGCTCTAGTGGCCTTTAATGTGCCATAGAGGCGAACGCAATGCTGTCACTACTGACAGGATCAGGGTAGCCAGGGCAATAGCAAAGAAGGCATAACTCAGTCCAATCCAATCGACGAGAAAGCCACATACCAAGGCACCCAGAGGCGCGCCACCGTATAGACATAACTGATAAACGGAGGCAGCGCGCGAGCGCACCTTATCGGGTACCTGATTATGCAAAATAGTGCGACCCAAGGTCATAGACAGCCCAGAGAAAACACCCCAGATATAAACTAACGGATATAAAAGCCAAATACTTGGCTTTAAAGCCACCAGAGCTACCAAAGAGCCGCGCAGAAAAAAGCTTATTACCATTAACCTACCCGTCTTTTTAAATACCTGAGCGCGGTTCATTACCCCCAAATTGACCGAGATAATGCCTAGCGTAAAAATAATCTGTAGGATGGCATACAATGTGGCACCACCACCATAAAACTGCTTGGCGATTAAAGGCATACCCACCAGATAGACACCAAAGGCTAAAAAGCCGGTAGCAAATACAATTAAAACCAGATGCAACAGTGCCCTATTCTCGGCAAACAGGGTTAATCCCTCACGCAACTCCAGCAAGGGCTTTTTAGATTCCTTGCTTTTTGTATCAGGTTGGCTTTTATCTAGCGTGGCATTTATTCGCGGATGGGATAAACGAATAAAGATAGCGCTGAGTACAAAAATTAGCATTTGTATGCCCAACAACTGCATGGGGCTGACAATAGATAGCTGTCCAGCTAGATAGAAACCCACGCCTTGGGCGATAAACTGCACCACCATAACCTTAGCCACTGCCTGATGCATCAACTCTGGCGCCGCATAGCCCAACATACTCTCTCTAGCGGGCTGCACAAATGCAGTGATAGTGCCAAATAGAAGCCCATAGAGTATTAAATGATAAAAAGCCGGACTGCCCATGCTAAAACCCACTATTAACAGACCAATGGGTAATAGGTATAGAAGATAAAGCAGGGATAGCCAAGTACCGCGGTGACGGCGGTCAGAAACCACGCCACCGGGTAATACAAATAATAGACTGGGCAGAAGTATGGCCAGCTGAGCCAACCCTAACTTACTCGGGGATTCATTTAAAACGCCCACCACCAGCCACGGGTATAAAACCTTTTGCAGACCCATAGCGACATTACTTAGACCTATGGTGGTCAAGAAATAGGGGAATGAAAAAGACTGTTTGGACACTTATTTATTTCGCTTTTTTATTTCGGTTTTCTATTTCGATTCTTTATTTCGCTTGCGGCGCATTGAGATTAACCAACCCAAAATAGCCGCTAGCGCAATAATCACCAGCAAACCAACCAACATAATCAGTAAATTGAATAGAAGAGAAGATACAGACAGCTTATAGACTTTAACCGCCATAAGCAAAAAGGCAAAACAGGCCACCATAGCGGCAATCCACGTGGATCGCTGCTTAAGATTCTGTTTGGCTTTAGGCTTATTCATGGGTGTCAGTTATAGGTATTAGTCACGGGTAATAGAC
>CAXEWB010000011.1:0-2010 GCA_963999835.1 uncultured Cellvibrionales bacterium
GATGAGGAAATGAATGATTTTGAGCGCCGCATTAGAGATCGTTTAAACCTGCCAGCTGATAGCGAAATAGACTATGTCTGTGAGCCCAAATTAGATGGCGTTGCCGTTAGTTTGTTGTACAGAAATGGATTACTGGAGCGAGGCGCCACCCGAGGTGACGGCAGGGTGGGTGAAGATATCACTGCCAATGTGCGCACTATTAACAGTATTCCCCTTAAGTTACAGGGTGACAATATACCTGAGTTATTGGAGGTGCGCGGAGAGATTTATCTACCACGAAAAGGCTTTGAGCAACTCAACAGCAAGGCACTGGAAGCCGGGGAAAAAATCTTTGTTAACCCACGTAACGCTGCGGCTGGCAGTCTGCGTCAACTGGACTCAAAGATTACGGCAGGGCGCCCTCTAGAGATGTGTGCCTACAGCGTGGGGCAGTACAAGGGCAATATCACCCCAGAAAGTCATAGGCAGATGTTGCAGCTTTTGGGTACTTGGGGGTTTAAGATTAATCAGCATGTGCAACTGGCTAAGGGAATCGTTGCCTGTGAAGACTATTTTCAACATCTGTCTTCTCTGCGTGATCAGTTAGATTATGAGATAGATGGCATCGTCTACAAAGTCAGCGATCTGGTGCTTCAGGAACGCCTGGGATTTGTTGCTAAAGCACCGCGTTGGGCTATTGCGCGAAAGTTTCCGGCGCAAGAGGAGATGACTCTGCTGGTGGATGTTGAGTTTCAAGTGGGTCGCACTGGCGCAGTGACACCAGTAGCAAGATTAGAGCCCGTATTTGTCGGTGGTGTGACAGTCAGTAATGCCACATTGCACAATGGCGATGAAATTGAGCGTTTGGGTGTCTGTATCGGCGATACGGTGATTGTGCGCCGTGCTGGCGATGTGATCCCGCAGATTGTCAAAGTTGTTTTAGATAAACGCCCCGCCAATGCACAACCTATCGTATTCCCCGAGCGTTGCCCAGTCTGTCAGTCATCTGTTACTAGAGCAGACACTGAGGCGGTCGCCCGCTGTACTGGCGGATTGTTTTGCGCTGCCCAGACCAAGGAGGCAATTGTGCACTTTGCCTCCAGAAAAGCGATGGATATTGATGGTTTAGGGGACAAGCTAGTCGATCTATTGGTTGATCAAGGATTGATACATTCGGTAGCTGATCTGTTTGATCTAAAGCCCGAGCAGTTAGTGGGTCTTGAGCGTATGGCAGAGAAGTCAGCGACTAATTTGGTTAATGCCATTGATGCTAGCAAACAGACGAGTTTGGCTAAATTTCTCTATGCCTTGGGGATTCGAGAGGTAGGGGAGGCGACAGCGCAAAACTTAGCCACTAGTTTTGGTCGTCTTGAGACGTTGCTCGACGTCTCTCTTGATCAACTGCTTGAGGTAGAGGATATAGGGCCAGTAGTGGCGGCCTATATTGTCGACTTCTTTAATAACCCTGACAATGTTGCGATTATTCAAGCCCTTAGAGAGGCTGGCGTGCAGTGGAAAGATGTTGAGCAATCTGAGAATCAGCCTTTAAAAGGCCAGACTTGGGTTTTAACTGGCTCGCTAGAGACTATGAGTCGCGCTGAGGCTAAAGAGAAACTGCAACAGTTGGGTGCCAAGGTGGCCGGTAGTGTATCAGCAAAAACCCATAAAGTTGTGGCTGGCCCGGGAGCCGGTTCAAAATTAAACAAAGCCCAGAGCTTGGATATACCCGTATTAACCGAACAGGAATTAATTGAGTTTCTGCAACGTTATTAAATAACCCTGATATTAGAACGCCTGCCTTTGATTAGACTTGATGTCTATTACCCGTGACTAATACCAAAGACTAACACCCATGACTAAGCCCTATGATAAAGCCTAAAGCCAAACAGAATCTAAAGCAGCGATCGACATGGATTGCCGCTATGGTGGCCTGCTTTGCCTTTTTGCTTATGGCGGTTAAAGTCTGTAAGCTGTCTGTATCTTCTCTTCTATTCAATTTACTGATTATGTTGGTTGGGTTGCTGGTGATTA
>CAXEWB010000012.1:0-6292 GCA_963999835.1 uncultured Cellvibrionales bacterium
CAAAATCCCAAGGGGCGACAAGCCAAAAATAAGGCCCGACTAAATCGATTTGAAGAATTAAATTCACAAGAATTTCAGTCGCGCAATGAGACTAATGAGATATACATCGCCCCCGGCGAGCGCTTGGGAGACAAAGTGATCGAAATTGATAATCTGTGTAAGGGCTACGGAGATAGGCTATTAATTGATGATCTCTCCCTAGCTATTCCGAAGGGTTCAATTGTGGGCATAATAGGTGGCAATGGTGCCGGCAAATCCACACTTTTTAGACTAATTGCTGGCACTGAACAACCAGACAGTGGCTCAGTCAGTTTAGGTGAAACTGTCAAAGTGGCCTACGTTGAACAGACGCGTGATGCACTGGATGACAATCACACAGTTTGGGAAGCTATTTCCGACGGCCTGGATACGTTAAAAATAGGTGCCAATTATGACGTATCCTCCCGCGCCTATGTGGGTCGCTTTAACTTCAGAGGCACGGATCAACAAAAACGTGTCGGAGAACTCTCTGGTGGTGAACGCGGTCGTCTTCATTTAGCCAATACACTGAAACAGGGCGCCAACGTATTGCTTCTCGATGAGCCTTCAAATGACTTGGATATAGAAACCCTGCGCGCCCTTGAGGAAGCTATTCTCTCATTCCCTGGCTGTGTGATGGTTATCTCTCACGATCGCTGGTTTCTAGATCGGGTTTCAACACATATTCTCGCCTATGAAGATAATGGAAAAATCACTTTTTTTGAGGGAAATTACACCGAATACCATGATGACTTCGTAAAACGTCATGGAAATGACGCACTACCAAAAAGAGTTAGACATAAACGTCTTAAAAGCTAGGAACAAAAAGTAGGATCAACTATGAGTAGCATCTGGTTTAATCGTCCCAAGTTAGACATTATTAATGGTCAAATGAATAGAGCTACCATCGATAACCAGTTGGGAATCCAGTATACCGAAGTGGGCGACGACTTCGTGCGTGGCACAATGCCGGCAGACCAGCGCACCTTTCAGCCCTTCGGGGTGGTGCATGGTGGTGCCAATGTGGTCTTGGCCGAGTCACTGGGCAGTCTTGCCGGAACCCATGTGATTGATATTTGCAAAAACAGATGTCTGGGCCAGGAGGTCAGTGCGACCCATATACGCCCGGTTTCATCAGGCTCGGTCACAGGTACTGCCAGGCCAGTGCATCTTGGCAGACGCTCACATGTGTGGGAAATTCGTCTAGAAAATGATGAGGGCAAACTTACCTGCTTGTGTAAACTTATCTTGGCGATTGTACCAATTTAATTATGGCACTAATCTAATTGCCGACTTCCCTGTTGCCATTGGAAAATATTTAACTCGATAAATACAAAGGCCACTAACCACATAAAGGCATCCCAAAAATCCAGAAAATCCCCGAGTATTCCCCAGTAGGTAGCCGCTGCAAAGAGAATACTATAGAGCACTCCCTTGAGGATTTTGCTGAATAACCGATAGGCTCCATAAAAGCGCTCGCGCAACTGGAGCCAAACATCTACCTCTAGTACTAATACAACAATAATCCATGTGATCGAATTGATGGCATCGACCCAAGCCAAACCTTGGATACTTTGCCATTGCTCATAACTACCAATAATCTGTTGATTGTTGAGTTTTAGTAATTCTTGCCCCTGTAGGAGACTACAGCTTTGAATATCCAAAGGAAGATACTCGTCAAGGGTGAAAACCCCATAAAACCCCTGTCCAACCAGTTGGCAGATATCCTCAACTACAAAGGGTGAGATATCATAGGTAAAGAGTATCTTTGACACGTAGCCATAGAATGCGTAGAGGATAAATCCATAACTCAGGGTTCTTAGAACTGCAAAGCCAACCTTCACCTTTGGTTTTTGCAGGGTTTGCTGAGAGAGAACATAGGTCTCAAATTCGAACATTAACAACAGAACCACCCAAGCAACAGTATCAATAGTGGCAGCAAATCCCTCAACAATATCGCTCAAACTCATACCTTGACTAAAGGTCTGCTGAGTCGCCAAAGACTCTTCCTGAAAGAAGAGGAAGATGTTAAAGGTCAAAATTGCATAAACTGTATATTTAAATGCTCTAAAAATAAGATCAGGATTTATATAAAATTGTTTCATTAGATTAGCTCTTGTTTGACACAACAGTGCCGAAAATAGTTAATTGCCAGTGAAAGTTCTCTGTTCCTTTGATTTTATACAAGCGATCACTGACTATTTTGATTGCGCCTTGTTGATAGAAGTTGAGGAACGAATCCAATAACTCAATGATGGATTTGCTTCCATCAGTAACAGTGCCGCCCGCTGGGCTTCATCTCTGGTGCCATAATAGCCATACAGGATGACAAAAAACTGACTCTGCCTTGACCATAAGGGAGTAATTTTTAAGTCGTCAGCAGCGTCTATCTGCTTTACCGCTGTGGTTGCATCTTTATAACTGGAATACGCACCCAGTTGCAACTGATAGCCCTCGCTCTTTGAGACCTCACCAGTTGTTGCGGAAATATCCACTACCTCCAAGAGCGACATCTCAGACTGGGAGATAGGCTCTGTCAAATACGACTCTGACAAATTAGACGCTACCTCAGTGGCACTAGCCCTCATATCATCGTCTGAGCTACTATCCTTTATCTGTTTAATCTTCTGTACACAGCGCCAATCTGTAGGTATCGCAGTATCAGCAGCACAGTGCCAGCCGATATAATCACCCTGGTCATTGTATTTGGATGGCGGTTGATTTGAACTACAAGCACTCAGAACAATACCAACAACCATGGGCAACAAAACAAATTTTAACATTGCACCCTACCTCAACAGTCACTGGAAGCTACAATACCCTTAACTGCGCAACAAATAAATCTAAAAATATATCAACTGACCCCACTATACAGCCATCTTGCCTAAATTTTATCTGATCAGTGCCCCCATCAGATCTACTGGTTGATTGAGCTTACTGTTTGAATCTAATTTATGCGCTAAATTAGTGCTATATACATAAAAATGTCTTATTTTTGTGCAATTAATGCATTATATGGCATATATATTGCTTATTTAGTTATACAAACAGGCATATATAGCCTGTATAGCTCTTAAATGAACTTATTTGGTGCGTTTAAGGTAAATAATAGATATGTTCAGCACATATTTGGTGCTTTTTTGCAGAGGGTTTATCATGTTTCAACGTTCTTTTGGCCTCAGTCGAGGCTTAACCATCCTTTATTTGTTCTTTTTATCTACTCAAGCTTTAGGCGATGATCTTAATGGCGCCAATACCTCTTGGATTTTGACTTCAACCGCGCTAGTTCTGTTTATGACTATTCCCGGACTATCGCTGTTTTATGCTGGTTTGGTTCGTTCTAAAAATGTACTGTCAGTGCTGATGCAGTGTTTTGCTATTACCTGTTTAGCCTCGTTAATTTGGCTAGTATGTGGCTATAGCATGGCCTTTGGTGATGGCGGTTCTTTACAGTGGTTTATAGGGAATTTTGATAACTTCCTGATGGGCAATATAAGTGAAGATTCAATGTCTGGCGATATTCCAGAGTCTGTATTTGCTATGTTCCAAATGACCTTTGCAGTGATTACTCCCGCACTGATCGTCGGTGCCTTCGCTGAAAGAATGCGCTTCAGTGCCATGCTGCTATTTAGTGCCCTGTGGTTAGTGGTAGTTTACGCGCCGATCACTCACTGGGTATGGGGCGGCGGCTGGCTTGCAGAAATGGGACTTCTCGATTTTGCAGGCGGCACCGTGGTACACATTACCGCCGGTGTCGGCGCTCTAGTGGCTGCGCTAGTGATTGGAAACCGCAATGGCTTCCCCCAGCAACCAATGCCTCCACATAATCTAACACTATCTGTCACCGGTGCTGGAATGCTCTGGGTGGGATGGTTTGGCTTTAATGCCGGCTCTGCACTAGCAGCCAACGGCGATGCAGGCATGGCAATGTTGGTGACGCATATTTCTGCAGCCAGTGGCTCTTTGGCTTGGATGGCCATGGAATGGATAAGACATGGTAAGCCCTCTGTACTGGGAATTGTTACTGGTATGGTTGCGGGCCTTGGCACCATTACACCTGCCTCCGGTTTTGTTGGTCCAGGAGGTGCACTGATTATAGGCTTAAGCGCAGGTGTTATCTGTTACTACGCGACTCAAGCTATTAAACAGAGATTCCAAATTGACGACTCACTTGATGTATTCCCAGTTCACGGTGTAGGCGGCATATTGGGCACCCTACTGGCCGGCGTGTTTGCCTCCGATGCTCTTGGTATATTCAGTGGTCAAGGTTACAACGAGGGAATGAACATGGCCAGTCAAGTACAGGTGCAAGTGGTAGGCATTGTAGCGACATTTGTCTACACAGCAGTTGTGAGTTATTTGCTCTTGAAACTTGTCGACAACCTGTTAATATTGCGAATTGGTAAAGATGATGAACTTCAAGGTGTTGACCTTGTTGAGCATGATGAGAAGGGGTACGATTTATAAAATATTGATGAATGGACTCACACCGCTCTAAATACTAGATAAAAAAAAGAACTAATGAGCATCTGAAGCCGCTGACATTGTCAGCGGCTTTTTTATCGCTAATGCCTTTTGCATAATTGCCATCGCACTGGTTTTTTTGCCATGTGATGCGACAGTACTAACTTCTTGCGCGGTCTAAATAGTCACACATCAATTGTGCACCCTGAAGTATTCGATCTGAGTGCCGCTGCATTAGATCGGCAGGTATTGTATAAATATGGCGGTTTTTCACCGCTGATAGACTGGGCCATTTTTGCCATTGAGCAGAGTGCACTGTTTGTTGCTGTTCGCTACCACCGGCAATTATCACCTCGGGATCTACCGCCACGATAGATTCAATGTTGATATAGGGCACAAGAGGTATGGCATCGGCAAACACATTGATACCCCCGCAGAGCCTAATTATATCGCTGACCATGTGTTGACCATTGAGCGTAATCAGCGGTTCGTGCCATATCTGGTAGAAGGTTTTTACCACGGATTTACCGGCCTGAGCATTGCGCAGATTGTTCAAGCGCTGAGTGAATTCGTCGATGCGCTGCTGCGCTATAGCCTCGTGGCCACTGAGCTGCCCAAATCGATGAAACAAGTCGGGAATCTGGTCAATCTCACGTGTTTCCACTACAAACACAGGAAAACCTAATTTGCGCAGTGGATTAATGATCTTATCACCATTGCCTGACTGCCAGGCAATCACCAGATCCGGTTTTAATGACAGGATTAATTCATAGTTTGCTGCAGCGTGATTGTTAACCCGCTGAATCTGTTTGGCGGCCTCGGGATAATTGCTGTATTCATCGGCGCCAACAATTTGTGCGCCTGCGCCAATATGGAACAAAACCTCAGTAATATTAGGCGCTAGGCTGATAATCCGTTGCGCCGGTTGCGCTAAAACCAGCTCATCGCCATTATCATCTAACAGCCTGATCTCAGCACAGACAAGCTGTGACAGACTTAATAACAGCAACAGTAATAATGGCATTAGGTAATCACCAGTGGACGGTTAGTTTGCGGATGCTGACTAATAGTGGCTTTTACACCAAATACTCTGTCTATTAGCGACTCAGTCAGCACCTGCTCTGGCTGACCCTGAGCGGCAATCACCCCAGCGTCAAAAACCACTAAATTATCGGCGCATCGGGCGGCCAGATTTAGATCATGTATAACCATCACTACGCCAACGCCCCTATTGGCCAGTTGGCGAACAATATCCAGCGTTAACTTCTGATGGGACAGATCAAAGGCCGATGTTGGTTCATCCAAGACCAGAAATTGCTCGCCATGATCACTGGGTTGCCAAATTTGTGCTAATACCCGCGCCAATTGAACTCGCTGTTTTTCACCCCCAGACATCTGCGTATACAGACGTTTCTGCAGATAGCTAGCATCCACTAGATCCAAAGCTTGAGAGACAATTTCTGCATCTTTTATCACCCCAGTTTGGTGCGGTATACGCCCGAGAGCAACCACTTCGTTGGCGGTAAAGGGGAAGTTTAATAGGCTGTGCTGTGGTAGTACTGCCAACACCTGGGCACGATGCAATAATGGCCATTGTGCCAAAGCACGGTGATTGAGTTGCACCTGTCCACGAGTGGGCGCCATATCCCCAGTGAGCACTTTCAATAAACTCGACTTACCCGCGCCATTGGGGCCCACAATAGCTGTTACCTTACCCGCTTCAACCTCAAGGCTTATATTACGCAACAGGTCGAATCCGGATAAATGTAATTAAATATTCTCTGCCAGCATGGTCATCGGCTACACACCC
>CAXEWB010000013.1:0-8557 GCA_963999835.1 uncultured Cellvibrionales bacterium
GTGTTGGCGACTTAAGTGCCCTTGCCGCAGATACTTTTGGTGGCAGTCATTTTGCAAGTAAGGAAGATTTACTAGTGGAACTTGAGGCGTTGTTGCAAGAAACAATTGAGGATGGCCGGCAGATGACAGTTTTGGTCAAGGGATCGCGAAGCACTGGCATGGATCAAGTAATAACAAGATTATCAGATAAAGGGGTGCTTTAATGTTAGTTTGGTTTACACAATACCTCAGTCAATTCTACAGTCCATTCTCGGTTTTCCAGTACCTTACCCTGAGGGGTATTTTTGCTGTGATAACCGCTTTATTGATTGGTCTTATCGCAGGTCCAACGGTAATACGAAAACTTAATCGATTGCAGATGGGCCAATCGATTCGTGATGATGGCCCAAAAAGTCATTTAAGTAAGGCAGGCACCCCCACTATGGGCGGTGCTCTGATTTTGCTTTCAATTTTTGTCAGTAGTTTACTGTGGTCTGACTTAACCAACCGCTATGTCTGGGTGGTACTGAGTGTAACCCTAGCTTTCGGTCTAATAGGCTGGGTTGATGACTACCGCAAAGTGGTTACTAAAGATCCCCGAGGATTACCCGCGCGATGGAAATTTTTCTGGCAATCAGTGGTTGGGCTTGCGGCATCACTCTTTCTGTATTACAGCGCCCAGAGCCCTGCTGAGACAGCATTAATTGTTCCTCTATTCAAAGATGTTGCTCTCGCTATGGGGCCAATGTTTGTCGTGCTCAGTTACTTTGTCATCGTCGGCACCAGTAATGCCGTCAACCTTACTGACGGTTTAGATGGTTTGGCTATTTTGCCTACAGTTCTAGTCGCCGGAGCACTGGGTATTTTTGCTTATTTGGCAGGTAACTTTCAGTTTGCCGGTTACTTGCATATTCCCTATATAAGTGGCGCTGGGGAGCTTTTAATTTTTTCCGCAGCAATCTGTGGTGCCGGTCTCGGTTTTCTGTGGTTTAACACCTACCCGGCAATGGTATTTATGGGTGATATTGGCTCCCTAGCCCTGGGTGCAGCGCTGGGGGTAATGGCTGTAGTAGTGCGTCAGGAAATTGTGTTGTTGATTATGGGCGGTGTTTTCGTGATTGAGACAGTCTCAGTCATTATGCAAGTTATGTCTTATAAGTTAACAGGCAAACGCATTTTTCGTATGGCGCCGCTCCATCACCACTATGAATTAAAAGGTTGGCCTGAGCCCAGAGTGATTGTTCGGTTCTGGATCATCACGGTGATACTGGTGTTATTGGGGCTGGCAACCCTGAAATTGCGTTAATGTATGGGCATTTCAATGACAGAAATTATAGCGACAAATAGGAGCACAGCCGTTATTGGTATGGGTGCCACGGGTTTGTCTGTGGCACGGTTTCTGTCCTCAAAGAGTATTCCTTTTATATTGATAGACAGCCGCAATGAGCCGCCGAATATTGATAATGTTAAGCGTGATTATCCTGATGTAAAGGTGGTGCTAGGGCCATTGGATAGTGATTATTTGTCTCACTTTGAAAGACTCATCATCAGCCCTGGCGTTGCACTTTCTGATCCGGCACTTCAGGCAGCAAAAGAAAACGGTGTTGAGCTGACCGGCGACCTAGAGCTATTTCTAGAGCACGCTGAAGCCCCTGTTATTGCTATCACAGGCTCTAATGGTAAAAGCACCGTGACAACACTGGTAGGTCAGATGGCAATTGACAGTGGATTGCGAGTTGGCGTTGGCGGCAATTTGGGGATTCCAATGCTAGATTTACTGGAGCAAGATAACCAGCTCTATGTTCTTGAACTATCCAGTTTCCAATTGGAACTACTTGACGATAGTCGCGGTGCCACTGTTGCCTTACTCAATATCAGCTCTGATCATCTCGATCGCTATCAGGGATTACAACAATATCATGCTGCAAAACACCGTATTTTCCGCGGTGCCAGCAAAGTAGTTATCAATCGAGATGATAAATTGACGCGGCCGCTATTATCCGCGCAAATTAGCCTAACCAGTTTTGGCCTCAACCAACCAGACTTGGGCGACTTCGGTATTTTAGGAGACGCTGAAGAAGGTTATCTGAGCTATGGTATTGAACGCTTAATGTTAATTGATGAACTAGCATTGAAGGGCTCTCATAATGTTGCTAATGCGCTAGCAGCTCTGGCATTGGGCTACAGTGCTGATTTACCTATGCAAAGCATGTTGCAAACGTTGCGGAAATTTAAAGGCCTGCCTCATCGCTGTCAGAATGTTGCTGAAATTGACGGTGTGCTTTACATCGATGATTCTAAGGCAACCAACGTCGGCGCAACAGTGGCCGCAATTTCAGGACTGGGTTCAAAACATTGTAAAAATTTAATCCTAATTGCTGGCGGTCAGGCCAAAGGTCAGGATTTTTCCGATCTTCAAGAGAACATCTCTCAGTATGTGAAATTGACCATTCTTATGGGTGAAGATAGTCATCAGATAGAACACCTGTTAAACAGCGAAAACACCCATACCAAAGTCAATAGTATGCGCGAAGCTGTCACCAAAGCAGGTGCTGAGGCATCCTGTGGAGATATTGTACTGCTGTCTCCGGCGTGCGCCAGCTTTGATATGTTTGATGGTTTTGAGCACCGGGGTCAATGCTTTCAAGAGGTCGTTTCTGAGCGCATTATCAAGGGTTTTGGAGGTGCGGAGTGAATAGCAGTGCAACGATGAAAAGTATGGCTCATCGAAATAATAGCTGGCATTTGGATATCAATTTGCTGTTGCCAGTTTTAGTCCTTGTATCAATCGGTCTAATCATGGTCGCATCTTCCTCATTTAGTTTTGCTGAGTATAAATTTGCGGATCAATTTTTGTTTCTCAAGCGTCATTTTGCCTATCTTATGTTAGGTTTTGGTGTCGCTATGATTAGTTTTTTTGTCAAGCCAGACTTCTGGTCTCATCATAGTCTACAGTGGCTTTTATTATCCATTTTGCTATTACTGCTGGTTTTACTCCCTAGCATAGGTCTTAATCTAAATGGCAGTCGCCGTTGGATAGGGGTGGGTGGATTTACTTTACAGGTTTCAGAGATTGCTAAAGGCGCTGCTGTGATCTACCTCGCAAGTCAGCTTGAAAAGCACAGGGAGACGCTCAATACAGACTGGGTACGCTTCACAATATTGATTGCAGTTGTTGCAGTTATGTCGTTACTACTTATTCTGCAGCCTGACTTTGGCTCTGTTGTGCTGCTCGTTGCGACCTTTATGGTGTTGTTGTTTCTGGGTGGAACTCACATTAAACAGTTTCTCGCGTTGCTCTGTTTAGCACTGGGCACATTTTTCCTGATGGTAATCTCCGCGCCCTACCGACTGAATCGGTTAACTACTTACCTAGATCCCTGGTCAGATCAATTCCAGTCCGGCTACCAGTTGACTCAATCACTGATAGCGTTTGGGCGCGGTGAATGGTTTGGTGTTGGTCTTGGGCAATCGGTGCAGAAGATGTTGTATTTGCCCGATGCACACACGGATTTCATATTTGCAATATTTGCTGAGGAATTTGGTTTCATCGGTGTGATCTGTCTGTTAGCGGTTTATGCAATTTTTATTTTTCGGATAATGCAGTTGGGCAAAAAGGCCATTGCTTATCAACAGTGGTACGCCGCGTATGTTTTGATTGGCTTTGGTCTTTTATTCAGCGGACAGGTATTTATAAATCTCGGTGTAAATTCAGGTTTATTGCCAACCAAGGGACTAACTCTCCCTTTTATTAGCTATGGAGGAAGTAGTCTTCTGGCCTGTTGTGCCATGGTGGGGATGATGCTGCGTCTTGGACATGATCTCGATCGATCAAAAAAAGTTGCCTCGGGGGTTGCTCATGGCAGATAAGCTAGCCTTGAATAATGGCTGTCGCATCTTGGTAATGGCTGGCGGAACGGGTGGGCATGTATTCCCGGCCCTTGTGGTGGCTGAAAAGTTAATGAGTGCCAATGCAACCATTTCTTGGCTGGGTACCCGTCGTGGTATCGAAAACGACCTTGTACCCAACCAAGGAATTCGTATCTATTACCTCAGTGTTGAAGGGTTGCGAGGTCGAGGTGTTTTGCCGTTACTTAAAGCGCCATTTATGCTTCTTAAATCACTTTTTCAAGCCTGGACTATTCTGTCAAAATTTAAGCCTCAGGTAGTACTTGGTATGGGTGGTTTTGCATCGGGCCCTGGAGCCATTGCAGCTAAATTAAAGGGAATCCCCCTAATTATTCATGAGCAAAATTCTGTCGCTGGGACCACTAATAGAATTCTTTTTAGGCTTGCTAACCGTGTTATGCAGGGTTTCCCAGATACCCTCATTCGGGGTGAATACTGTGGAAACCCAGTTAGGGCTGAGATTGCTGCTATAGCGCCACCGCAGGAGCGTTTTAAAAATCGCAATGGTCCTATCAGAATGTTGGTGTTAGGGGGGAGTCGTGGGGCTCTTGCTCTGAATAAACTAATACCACAGGCTCTAGCAATACTCGATGTTGGGATGCGACCCAATGTCATTCATCAAACAGGTTCACAGCATCTGACAGTTACCGAAGATGCCTACAGGCAACAGGGGTTGGATTTATCTGACGAAGCGTTAGATATTGTTCCATTTATTAACAAAATGGAAGACGCCTATGCTTGGGCTGATTTTGTTATTTGTCGATCCGGAGCGCTGACGATCGCTGAGCTTGTATCAGTTGGACTTGGTGCGTTACTAGTGCCCTTTCCCTACGCAATTGATGATCATCAGACCTCAAATGGCAACCTATTGGTCAACAGTGGCGCAGCTCAACTGACCCAAGAAAGTGATCTTAACCCGCAAGTACTTGCGCAATATATCAGATCCTTCTGTGAATCAGCAGATCAGCGTTTATCAATGGCGACCGCTGCACGTTCACTGGCTAAAAATGATGCGGCTGATCGTGTTGCGCAGGCTTGTCTGGAGATAGCTTATGACTAATCTAGTCTTTGAAGCACCGGGCATGCGTCGGATCAAGCGTATTCACTTTGTGGGCATAGGCGGCAGTGGTATGAGTGGAATTGCCGAGGTGTTATTAAATCAGGGGTACCAGATATCAGGCTCTGATATTAGTATAAATCAGAGTATAAAACGCCTTGAAGTTGCCGGTGCAGAAATCTTTATTGGACACAGTGAAAGTAATGTAGTGGGTGCAGATGTGGTGGTTAAATCCTCCGCAGTTACTCTGGAGAATAAAGAAATAGTCGCAGCCCATGACTCTGGTATTCCTGTGGTAAGGCGCGCTGAAATGTTAGCTGAATTGATGCGCTACCGGCATGGTATCGCAGTAGCTGGTACTCACGGCAAAACCAGTACAACAAGTCTTATAACATCAATTTTTGCAGAAGATGGAAGAGATCCAACCTTTGTTGTTGGTGGGCGAGTCAATAGTGTAGGCACAAATGCCAAGTTGGGCGGTAGCCGTTATCTTATTGCCGAGGCGGATGAAAGTGATGCGTCCTTCCTGCACCTACAACCACTGGTATCTGTGGTTACTAATATTGAAGCAGATCATATGGAAACCTATGGATTTGACTTTGATCAGTTAAAAAGTACCTATGTAAAATTTTTCCATAATTTGCCTTTTTATGGCTTAGCTGTGGTATGCATTGATGATCCCGTGATACGAGATATTTTAGTCGATATTGGGCGGCCTATCTTAACCTATGGTTTTAGCGATGATGCAGCTTATCGGATACATAGCCTAAAAATTGATCAGCGTCAGAGTCAATTTGTGATAGAGCGACCAGATAATAAGCCGCCTCTTGATGTTCATTTAAATATACCTGGACGACACAATGCACTGAACGCGGCAGCAGCCATTGCTGTCGCTAGCGATGAGGGTATCCCAGATGCATCTATCGTTAATGGTCTGGAAAAGTTCAGTGGCGTCGGACGTCGTTTTGAGATGATTGGTAATTATCCTGTCAACAGTGGTGATGTTGAGGGAATGGTGATGTTGGTCGACGACTATGGACATCATCCAACGGAGTTAAATGCCACCATACAATCAGTTCGTGATGGATGGCCGGATAAACGTCTAGTTATGGTATTTCAGCCCCATCGCTATACCCGAACCAGAGATCTATATGAGGACTTTGTAAAAGTTCTCGCAGGGGTGGATGTGCTTTTAATGCTAGATGTTTACTCCGCTGGGGAAGATCCGATTATCGGTGCCAGTAGCAAAAATCTGTGTACAAGTTTGCGTCAACTGGGCGAGATTGATCCAATCTATGTTGAAAATATTGAGGATGTTCCCGAGCTTTTGGCGGAACTTGTTGAGGCGAATGATCTGGTGGTTACACAGGGTGCTGGAAGTGTGAGCAAATTGGTTGAAATGTTGGAAAAAAGCCAGTTACAGCGTGTCAGAGGTGTGCAGAAATGAACGCTCAGGTGACTAAATTTGGTACCGTTGGCCTTCTCTCAGGTGGTCTTTCTTCAGAGCGAGAAATTTCGCTGATGACGGGAGCTGCGGTACTTAAATCTATGCGTAATCAAGGCATAGATGTGGTTGCCATTGATGTGCAAAAGGACCTTATCGATAGCTTGTCCACTTATGAGTTGGATCGAGTCTTTATTGCTTTGCACGGACCTGGGGGGGAGGACGGTATCTTGCAGGGAGCACTTGAATATCTACAACTTCCCTACACTGGCAGTGGTGTTATGGCTTCAGCACTGGCCATGGACAAGTTGCGATGCAAGCAGTTGTGGAGAGGGATAGGCTTGCCAACGGCAGCGTTTACATTGCTCAGTGAAGATTCCGATTGGCCGAAAGTGATTGAGCAGTTGGGTGGCAGTTGCGTTGTTAAGCCATCATGTGAAGGTTCCAGTATTGGAATGAGTATAGCTAAAACGGGAAAACAACTTAAAGAGGCCTGGCAATTGGCCTCAAAATTTGACACAGCGGTGCTCGCTGAATCAAAGCTTGAAGGAGAGGAATACACAGTCGCTATTTTAGGAGATCAAGCACTGCCATCGATTCGCATCGATAGCAATTCAACTTTCTATGATTATCAGGCCAAATATTTCTCCGACAAAACGCAATATTTTTGCCCTTCAGGGCTGAGCGAAGATAGAGAATTAGCTTTACGAGATCTGGCACTGCAGGCATTCAAGAGCCTTAATTGCAGAGGCTGGGGACGCGTTGATGTCATGACTGACTCAAAGGGAGATTTTTATCTACTTGAGGTCAATACGGTGCCAGGTATGACCAGTCATAGCCTAGTTCCAATGGCCGCAAGGGCTGCAGGTATAGAGTTTGATAGTTTGGTATGCGCTATCCTCGAGGAGTCACTGTGATGAATAAGCTCACTAATAAAGATAGTAACGGATCAAAAAGACTGATTAGCCAGACTGCTGCTGGACCGTTGGAATATGTAAGCAAACTATTGGTTGGACTGATTATTTGTCTTCTGGTCTATGCGTTTTATTTGACTATTGAAAGATTGGATCGGCCCCTGAATAAGATCACCATAGGAGGTCAATTCAAATACCTTAATCATCAAGATTTAACGTTCTTGGTTAATGATGAAATCAATGGCGGATTCCTAACGGTTGATCTTAAACAATTAAAGACAGTCCTGTTGCAGCACCCCTGGGTGAGTCAGGTCACAATAGAAAGACAATGGCCATCTCAATTGAACATAGAAATTACTGAGGAAGTTCCAATTGCTCGCTGGGGTGAAAAGGCCTTTTTAAATCGATTGGGAGAGAGTCTCAATATTGCTGACAACAGCCATCTACATAACTTGCCCCTTTTAACTGCCGAGTTTGGGAGTTCGACACAGATCATGGAGCAATATCAATATCTATCTGAATTGCTCCTGCCAACAGGGCTAAAACTCTCACAACTCAAGCTCAACAATTTGGGAGTCTGGCAAGTCGAGACCAATAGGGGAATTCGATTGGTGATAGGTCGCGATAATGTGGGTGAAAAAATAAAACGCTTGGTAACCGTTTGGGAGTCTGGTCTAAACCAGCAATCAGAGAGCATTGAGACCATCGACTTGCGCTATCCCAATGGTCTAGCAGTCGCTTGGCGCGAGGAGAAACAGTCGAGTGCAGGTAACGGAGCTAGGATAATCAACGGCAAGTTGATCCGCGAAAAACAGAATACTACTGAGGTATAAATATGGCTAATACTAATGAACAAAAAATGATCGTGGCACTGGACATAGGCACCTCGAAAGTAGTAGCTATCGTGGGTGCAATCAGCGTGGATGGTGACCTGGAAGTAATCGGAACTGGCATGCATGCTTCATCTGGTTTGAAAAAAGGTGTTGTGGTTAATATTGAAGCTACCGTGAACTCTATTCAACGTGCAATTGAGGAAGCCGAACTTATGTCTGGCTGCTCCATACATTCAGTCTATGCAGGCATAGCTGGAAGTCACATTAGAAGTCTAAACTCACATGGCATTGTGGCGATCCGTGATCGAGAAGTGCAAGCTCTAGATGTAGAGAGAGTTATTGATGCTGCAAGAGCGGTGGCTATTCCCGCTGATCAGGAAATCCTTCATGTCCTACCTCAAGAATACATCATTGACGATCA
>CAXEWB010000014.1:0-5827 GCA_963999835.1 uncultured Cellvibrionales bacterium
ATTTTTGGTTGGCGAATATGCTTCTTTTAAGGGCGATGGCAAGAGCTGAATATTCCCCTCAGGTAGATGGACACTTTGGTCTCGGCTTTGAGGCTTACTCGCATTTTACGAGTCCGATTCGTCGCTACTCTGATTTACTTGCCCACAGAGCCATACGCAGTCTAATTAGAAGTAAGAAAAAAATTGCCCATATTAAACGCGCTCAGGTTGCCAGAGTTGATGACAGCGATTCTATATATCCCTATCAGCTTCCCGCCTTGGAAGAGATTGGTCAACATCTGTCATTGACCGAGCGCCGTGCTGATGAGGCGACAAGAGATGTAGTCAGTTGGCTGAAATGTGAATACCTAATGGACAGAGTGGGAGAAGAGTATACAGGCGTTGTCAGTGCAGTCACTGGTTTTGGCTTGTTTGTAATGCTTGATGAATTGTCAGTTGAGGGATTGATCCATGTGACGGCCCTACCAAAAGATTACTACTATCATGATGCTTCGCAGCAGCGCATGATAGGTGAACGGACCGGAAGAGTTTTCAAATTGGGTCAACAGTTGTCAGTGAGAGTGGCGCGAGTCAACCTAGAGGAGCGGAAGATTGATTTTGAACTGACTAAAGGCTCGGTTACTAAACATCGTTCTGGCAAATTGAATAAGCTGACTAACGTTAAAAGCCGCAAAAAACACGCAAAAAAAAGATCCTCTAAGCTACTCTCTAGGGGAAGTGGAAGCAGTGATAAAACAAAAAAAACAGGGTCCGGCAAAGCTCAATCTAGGCGCAAGAAGACCAGCAAGAAAAGGTCAAAATAATGCCACTTGTTGATTGTGCAATCTAACTATTCAAATACTTGGGGAGCAACTCGTTGAGTAATTCGCCAATATAACTAATAAACAAAGTACCTGTATCTCGGGAATAATGTTTAGGATTCTGATTGCCCAAGGCCAAAACCCCCAGTATTTTTTCACCACTTGTCAGTGGAAGAGTGACCACGGATGCAACTGCAGGGTCGCAGGGCCCAAAAAGAAATACAGTTTCTTCATCTCGAATAACACCACTTACAGCACTAGTTGTTGAAAGCAATGCACTTATCTCTCTGTTAGCATCCTCTTGGGTGACTATATTGGCTCCCGTTTCAGGTGGTAGTTTTCCATTATCAATTAAAGTTAGACTGAACATTTGCGTAGCAAAATCTTCTCCAAGGCTATTATAGAGTGCCTTGACTAATCCCTCGAGGTTATTGGCCTTCAGAAGACTCAGTACGAGACGATTGGTTTTTTCAAAAAGCACTGCATTGTCCTCTGCGGAGGTAACCATTTGCTCAACACGCTGATTCATTTCTTTGTTGCGATCGCGCATCACCTCAACCTGACGTTCTACTAGCGATACAGCCTTACCGCTTTTGTGGGAGATGTTTATCGTTTCTAGAATATCTGTATTATCCTCTAAAAAATTTGGATTTTGTTGAAGATACTCGCGCACTGCCTCCTCAGATGGGAGATGTTCTTTAGATTTTTTTGTCATAGTTTTATTTGTCCTTGGAATACTGTCTCTGCAGGCCCAGTCATAAATACAGGTTCAGCATTGCCCTGCCATTCAATGCAAAGTTCCCCGCCCATTAACTCGACGGTGAGTGTATGATCGACTAATTCCTGCTGTATGGCTGTCACTGCGGCGGCACAGGCACCAGACCCACAGGCCTGTGTTTCTCCTGCGCCACGCTCAAAAACACGGAGTTTTATTCGCTGTCGATCTATTATTTGCATAAATCCCACGTTAACACTTTGCGGAAAGCGCTCATGTTGTTGTAGTTGCTGACCTAATGTTTCGATTGGCGCTGTATCAACATTATCCACCCGGATTACCGCATGGGGGTTTCCCATCGAGATTACAGCGATCTGCAGTGATTCATGTGTTTCGATAGGATATAAAATTGCTTGTTGATTGGCATCAAACGGAATTTGTGCAGGCTCAAAAATAGGAGCGGACATATCCACACGGATCAAATGATTAGGTCTCGATTCTATCTCCATGACACGATTTTGCGTTTTTAGGCGAAGAGATTTCTTGCCTGATAGACGCCGGTCAAAAACATAACGCCCTAAGCATCGCGCGCCATTACCGCACTGCTCAACTTCAGTGCCATCAGCGTTAAATATACGGTAATCAAAATCGACATGTTTGCTAGAGGGAGGCTCGATTACTAATACTTGGTCACAGCCTACGCCCAGATGGCGATCGGCTAAACGTCTTGCCAATTCAGAGGTAACCCTAATATTTTGCTTTACTGCATCGATTAAAACAAAATCATTACCTAGGCCGTGCATTTTTGTAAATTTTAACGGCATTTCTATATGCCCCCTATAACTCAGCTATCAGCTGCTCGCCTCTGACCAAGTCTGCAATCGTTTCGCGAGATCTTATCAGGTGCAACTGATCTCCATCTACCATCACTTCCGCTACTCTAGGTCGACTATTGTAATTAGAACTCATGGTAAAACCATAGGCGCCCGCCGATGCCAAATATAAATAGTCGCCCTCAGCAATAGCCAGTGTTCGGTTCTTGCCGATAAAGTCACCCGTTTCACAAACCGGTCCGACCACATCGTAAGTTTGTTCAAGACTATCGGAACGCTTGTGTAAACTATCAATATCCATCCATGCATTGTAGAGCGCAGGACGCAACACATCATTCATTGCCGCATCAACAATCGCGAAGTTTTTCTCACCATTGACTTTGATCACCTGTACCTGAGTTAATAGGACACCTGCATTGGCAACGATTGAGCGTCCAGGCTCCATGATTAGTGTGTGTTCCCGACCTTCTAGCAGAGGTAGCAGAGAGGCCATGTAACTGTCTATCGAAGGCACTACTTCATCCTGATAGCAAACACCTAGGCCACCACCAATATCAATATGCTTTAATTCAATGCCGTACTGTCCCAGTTCATCAATAAGCAAAAGTAGATGTTGCATAGCTTCAATAAAAGGATTGATGTCAGTTAACTGCGAGCCGATATGACAGTCTACACCCACTACAGAAATATGTTCCATCTGTGCCGCTTGCTGATAGACCTCAAGTGCCCTTTCTATCTCAATACCAAATTTATTTTCCTTTAACCCCGTAGAAATGTAAGGGTGGGTTTTGGCATCGACGTCAGGATTTACACGCAATGATACAGGCGCTATTTTATTTTCTTCAGCAGCGGTTTTATTCAGTAGTGCTAACTCTGATTCTGACTCTACATTAAAACAATGTATGCCCACCTCAAGTGCACGGCGCATGTCATTGGCACTTTTGGCAACGCCGGAGTACACCACCTTTTTAGGATCGCCACCGGCCATTAGAACCCGCTCAAGCTCACCTATGGAGACAATATCGAAGCCTGCACCCAAATTTGCAAGTAGCTGAAGAACAGCAATATTTGAGTTGGCTTTAACGGCATAGCAAATTAGATGATCCTTGGGTCCTAAAGCTTTTTGATAAGCTGCAAAGTTGTCAGTGATGGCTTTTTTGCTGTAGACATAGCAAGGGGTTCCGAATTGCTCAGCAATTGAAGCCAGTGGGACGTCCTCAATAAATCGTTGATCGCCACGAAGGGAAATAGTGTCACGCATAGTTATCAGGGCTGGGCGTTTTCTGAGATGGGTGTATTATCAGGCAGATACAGATCACCCGTATTGCCACAACCAATTAGTCCGCAAAGAAAGAGAATTGATAATAGTAGTGTGCAGCAACGAAGCATAATACAACACCTTAGTAACGTCTTAAGTGAAGCGGAACAAGTCTATGCGCTAAGTATAGCGGTATTGGAGGATTACACTCAAACAATTATACTGCCAGTCCACCAATTGGAGCCGATAAGCATGACCGAAGCAGAGTTTAACGAAGTGGTTGATGGGATAATGTATTCCATTGAAGAATCCATCGATAACAGTGGTGCAGATATGGATTATGAAAACAGCAGCGGCATGTTGACAATTACCTGTGAGGGAAATGGGTCGCAAATTATTCTGTCTCGACAAGCGCCGTTGAGGGAGATTTGGCTGGCTGCGCGCTCAGGGGGGTTTCACTTTAATTTGCAGAACACAGAAGAGGGTGATGTCTGGCTAAATACTTTGACTGCTGAGCCGCTGGTCAAGATGCTGAGCGAGGCTTGCCTCGCTCAATCTGGCGACAAGATCAATTTCGACTTTTAACTAATCTCAGCGCTCTCTGTGCGGCGGCCACTACCTGATTTGGCGCAGTTCCACCCAAATGATCTCTAACTTTGACAGAGCCTTCAAGGGTCAGGGTCTGATAAGCATTTTCTTCAATTAAGCCTGAAAAATTTTGTAACTCCTCAAGGCTTAGCTCCTCGAGATCCTTATTGTTAGCGATTGCATAGGCCACAGTTTTTCCGACAATTTCATGACATTCTCGAAATGGCACACCTTTGCCTACAAGGTAGTCGGCGAGATCAGTGGCCGTAGAGTAACCTTTTCTAGCTGCGTCATACATAGCTTCGCGATTGGCCTCGATGGCTGGTAGCATGTCGGCAAAAGCGCGCAGGCAATCAAGTACTGTGTCTACGGCATCAAATAATGGCTCCTTATCCTCTTGATTGTCTTTGTTGTAAGCCAATGGTTGAGACTTCATTAGTGTCAGTAACGAGATAAGATGGCCATGAACGCGGCCTGTTTTACCCCTTACTAACTCTGGCACATCAGGGTTTTTCTTCTGTGGCATAATTGATGAGCCAGTGCAGAAACGGTCTGGGAGATCGATAAATTGAAACTGGGCAGAGGTCCACAGTATCAATTCCTCAGAGATTCGCGATAGATGGGTCATCAACAGACTGGCAAAGGCACAAAATTCAATGGCAAAGTCGCGATCACTGACTGAATCAAGCGAGTTTTCAGTAGGTTTTGAAAACCCCAACTGGGTAGCAGTAAACTGTCTGTCGATGGGATAGCTCGTGCCTGCCAATGCCGCTGAACCTAGGGGGCTTTGATTAAGTCTTGCCCTACAGTCACAAAGACGGCCATAGTCTCTCTCCAACATCTCATTCCAGGCTAGCAAATGATGTCCAAAGGTAACGGGCTGTGCTGTTTGCAAGTGCGTAAAGCCTGGCATTATGGTAGCTGACTCTTTTATTGCCAGTTCAATAATCTGGCCCTGAAGATTGCTTATGATGGGCTTGATAGCATCAATTTGCCTGCGTAACCACAGGCGTATATCGGTTGCCACTTGATCATTTCTAGAACGTCCTGTATGCAGTTTTTTGCCAACACTACCTATACGCTCAGTCAGTGCTGACTCAATATTCATGTGCACGTCTTCTAGGGCTTGTGACCAAGCAAACTTTCCATCGTTAATATCACTGGCGATAGCCTTTAGGCCATCGATAATTTGTACCAGTTCACTCTCATCTATAATGCCCGCCTGTTGCAACATCTGCGCATGGGCGATGGAGCCCTGTATATCTTCATTGGCCAGTCGTTGATCAAAGTCTACAGAGGCTGAAAATCTGGCGACAAAAGCGTCTACGGGCTCATCAAAACGCCCACCCCAAGACGCGTTGATTGCGGAGTTTTTGTCTTCAGTCGCTTTGTTGTTTTTGGTTTTACCCATAAGTGCTTATACCTACTTGTTATGTCTGGGCGAGATTATAGCTAATACTGATCTACAGATGGAAAAAGTTAGCTATTTGCAATAACTGACTCTGACAAAGCAGCTCAAATTGTTGATAATAGTGTCTAACTTATCTTCCAGACAGCAATTATGACTCAGTTGGTGCGAATAGCCACAAGAAAAAGCCCCCTTGCCCTGTGGCAGACAGAGTATGTCAAGACG
>CAXEWB010000015.1:0-5182 GCA_963999835.1 uncultured Cellvibrionales bacterium
CTTTTACCAGTAAAATAGGGCTTGTCAAAATTCACTAGCCAGCCTAACCCCAACTCATAGGGTGAACGATCACGATTGGCGCGAATGGCCGTTTCAGCCGTATTAAAGTCATCACCAGGCATAATAAATCCGGCCTCAATACGAACCATTTCCAAGGCCCCCAAACCAGTGGGGCGAATGTCATAAAGACCCTGATCAGCAACACTAAAAATAGCATCCCAAAGGGCTAAAGCATCAGATGGATCAACCCATAGCTCGTAACCCAGATCGCCAGTAAAACCGGTGCGCGATACCATAACTTGAATACCATTTAACGTCATATTGCTAATACCAAATGGCTTTAACTTATCTAATTCCTTTAGGCCTGCCGCTGTCAACACAGAACAGGAGGTAGGGCCTTGAACAGCCAGAGCAGCCACATCATGCGTCTCCTCTTCAATGGTGACATCAAAGCCCAAGCTGGATAACATCAGCCAATCCAACTGATGGTGTTGCGCACAGAGGCGATATTGGCCATCCCCCAAACTGAAGATAGTGCCGTCATCAAGCACCTTGCCCTCATCGTTACACCAGGCCACATAGGTCACCCGATTGGCCTTAAGTTGAGATATGTCTCGCGTCACTAGGCGGTTGAGAAAAGCCAGCGCATCGGGGCCGCTAATACGGTATTTCTCCATCGGCGTTAAGTCCATCACCCCACAGGTGCTGCGAATAGCAAAATATTCTGAAGTAAGGGTGTCATAGACACGGGCAGACTTGTAACCGTTCCAAGACATCCAGTTTTCAATCATACAGTAACTATCAACGCGGGACTGAAAAGGTGTCGGCTGGAGTACCTGGGTGTGATCAATTGCGATTACCGCGCTATCTGACGTTTGCATTACTTGTGCTCTCCGGTTTCCAGTATGCGCTGTGCAGCATTATGTCCCGGAACTCCTGTGACACCACCACCGGGATGAGTTCCAGCGCCGCATAGGTAAAGGCCGTTGATCGGTGTATCGTACTGAGCAGCGCCATGCACCGGGCGCATCATAAATGACTGATCAATACTCAGTTCTCCGTGGTGCCAATGACCGCCTGCACTCAAAAATTGCTTCTCAATATCCAGCGGCGTCAATAATTTACTTACCTCAACAGTCTCTGCGAAGCCCGGGGCATAGCGCTCAATCATTGAGGTTACGGTTTTTATAAATGGCTTTCGTTGACTGTCCCAACCCAGCTTATGGGTGTAGGGCACAAACGCCGCTGATACCGACACTACATGATACCCCTTCGGCGCCAGGGCAGAATCTTTTAGACTCGGCAGAGTAATTTCTAGAAATGGGTTTGTTGAGTGCTCAGCGTATTTAACTGGGTTAAAGGCATGCTCAACATAGGTTAGGTTTGGGGCGATCAACAGACGCTGGTTAATTTCTTTTTGGCTTAGTCCTTTAAACTTGGGCAAACCCTTTACGCCATAAAATAGTTTTGCCACATTGCCTTTACAGCGATAATTATCAATGCGGTGACAGAACATAGCATCTAAATTTTTCGCTCCAACTAGGTCAAGGAATGTTGTTTTTGCATCTACGTTAGAGACAACGACTGACGCTGATATTTGCTCGCCAGACTCAAGCTCTACACCTACCGCTGCCTCATTTTCCAGTCTCACCTGCCTAACTCGAGCGTTGATTCTAATACTAACTCCGGCTGCTTTAGCGGCCTTTTTAAGTGCCTCAAGGGCCTCTAATCCAGAGCTAAAATGAGATGATGACTCTGTCTGTGCCCACAGACGTTGCAAGTAGGTCAGAACAGTGTTGGGCGTTCGCGGACCCATATGTTGACCGAGCACCGCATCCACCGCAATGGCTGCCTTGAGCTGAGAATTTTCAAAGGTCTCATTGAGCACATCGTAAATATTAATGCCACCAACACGCAGAAACTCACGCATGGACTGGGTGCCCAATCCAAAGCGCAGGTTCCAACCTAGCTTGGCAAGGGTAAACTTATCTCTGCGATCCATATCCTTAAGCCGTGGCGGACGGTTGAGCATCAACGGCTGAAGAGCCTGAGCATAAGCAGTAAATTCTTCTTTAAATGCTCGGTAGGCCTCTGAATCACGCTCAGAAATACCAGCGCCGGTCACCTGTTCATCAGCCAAGGTGATATGCTCACCCTTTTCACTCAGCGAAATACTGCCCTCCTTCATCTCTGCCTTGTGAGTTGGAGGGTCCAACTGCAGTTCTTTGCATATTTTAGCATTTAAACCATAGGGGACATTGACCAGGCCGGGGGCCTGAAAGCCCTCAGCAAATTCGTAGGCGGCAGCTGCACCACCCACATCCTGATTAGCTTCCAATACCTGCACCCGATAACCCGCTCTGGCGAGATAGATTGCACACACCAGACCGTTATGACCGGCACCAATAATTACTGCAGACAAGGGCTCAGTCATCACCAAAATCCTCTGGGGTTGTATTGGGCTTGCGCAAATCACGAAGTATTTCGCGCGCGGAATTAGCACCAGGAGCACCCATTACACCGCCCCCCGGATGGTTTGAGGCGCTACACATATACATATTTTTGAGTGGCCCTCTATACTGGGCATAACCGGGAAATGGCCGGTTAAACATCAATTGGTCTAGTGTGAGTTCACCCTGAAATATATTGCCCTCAGTTAAACCTACCTCAGCCTCTAATTCTCTTGGCGTACGAATTTCAGCATGAAGAATCAAATCTTTAAAATTGGGACTATAATCGGCGATCTGGTCAATCACTGCAGCGCCAAAGGCATCTCTCTTGGCATCGGTCCAACCCCCTTCCGCCTCGGCTGGGCAATACTGAACAAACACAGACATCATATGCTTTCCCGGTGGGGACATGGTTGGGTCATATTGAGTGGGAATAACCATATCCACATAGGGGTCCTGTGACCATTTATCATCTTTCCAGTCATCGTAGGCGCGCTCTAAACGCTCTAGGGTATCGGTAAAATGCATATGCCCGAGGGATAAGGGTGAACCCTTGGCAAGAGCCGGAAACTCAGGCATCCCATCAAGGGCAATATTGACCTTGCCAGAGGATCCACGAATTTTGAAGTTTTCAGCACGACGCACTAAATCCTCAGGTAGATTGTCGGCATCTATTAAGTTGAGGAAGGTACGTTTGGCATCAAGATTAGAAATAACCGTTCGCGCTGATATCTCCTCTCCAGAAGCGAGGATTACACCGGTTGCACGCTTTCCTTTCACAGCAATTTTAGCAACTTCAGCATCAGTGCGAATTTCACCGCCAGAAGCCTTAAACGATGAGGCTAAGGCTGCTGCTACAGAACCCATTCCTCCACGGGCAAAACCCCAAGAGCCAATATTGCCATCTACATCCCCCATAGCGTGGTGAAGCAGCACATAAGCTGTACCTGGCGAGTAAACACCCAGACCGGTACCGATAATACTGCCGCCCGAATAGTGCGCGAGAATCGTATCATTCTCAAAATACTGCTCGAGATACTCGGCAATAGACATGGTGAAAAAGCGGATAAACTCGTAGATCTGGCTTTCACTCAAGCTATAGAAACTCTTGAGTAAGTGAGCAAACTCCATCGCATCACGTATCTTAAAAGAAGTTGGATCAGGCGGGGTACGAAGTAAAAACCCCCTGATCAATCGACACCATTTCATTAAGTCGGCATCAAAGCGAATCGAAGCATCGGCATCACGCTTAGAATGTCTGGCAATTTCGCGACGTTTGACGGGATACTGATGGTAACTTCCAAAATAGTCACCATTCTGTTTAAACGTCACACTTCCCTGTAGAGGGACTACTTCCAAGCCATGACGCCCCAGATCCAGGGCTTGATAGATTTCTGGCCTAAACAGGCTACAGACATAGGAGCAATTTGAGTAATGCCAATCTTTATGCAACGCCAGACTAGCAGTTGCACCACCGACGTAATCGTTTTTCTCCAGCACGAGGACATCTAGGCCAGCACGGGCAAGAAAGGCAGCATTGGTAAGGCCATTATGACCACCACCCACTATAATTGAATCATACTTTTTCATGCCTAATCACCCGAGATTAACACCTTACAACTGACATTTATGTAACGTTAGCAACCAGCGCAGCCGTTGAATTAGCCGCCTGTAGGACAATATGACCTACAGGCAATCAGTTCATCTGACTGCTTATGAAACTCTAAAATTGAGATTCTGGCAGTCTGACCACCAGTCCATCCATCTCCTCAGTCACTTTCACCTGACAACTGAGCCTACTGGTGGGCTGTCTAGACTCCACCATCTCCAGTAATTCATCCTCCTGCGGATTAGCCTCACCGGTTATTTCTGCCCAGTTAGGATCAATAATACAGTGGCAGGTACAGCATACACAGCAACCACCACACTCAGCAACGATGCCGTTAATTAGATTATCAAGCGCCCCTTCCATAAGGCTTAGCCCCGCCTCAATATCCACTTCATACTCTGAACTGTCATATTCGATAAACGTTACTTTGGGCATTAGCTTGTCTCCATTTCTCTCGTGCTGGGGCTGATTATCCAGCTTTTTTATAGTTGATAAATTGTTTACTTGCAGGCATTCGCATTGGCTGTTGATACATTATTTTTCGATTCTTGCAGGCAACTGAGTACGGCGCTCAAGGCTTATGTGGGCGCCGTTCAATAATTGTACCCGATACTCAATATCATTTGCCAAAAATACAGCCTCAGTAAGGTCCTTATAGCGCGCATAAATAGAGGCATTACCAATTATTTTTTGCAGACCCCAAGACCATGCATGACAGTTTATAGCGCCAATTGCTGTCAACCTACCACCAATAGTAGCATACAGAGGACCACCTAAATGATCATGTAACTTAGCTGCCTCTATCTGTCCCTCAATGCAATCAATTTGCACTGTTCGTAGAAACCACTTTTGCCCTCCACTCTGCTCCTCTCTAAGCGCCTGCTTGCCAACAAAATTCTCCCCTTGCAGATTCACTAACCAACCTAACCCCACTTCAAAGGGTGAGCGATTAAATTCCAAGTCTGGTTCTAGTTCAGTCGCAAAGTCCCATCCTGCCACAATAAATCCACCCTCCAAGCGACAGACTTCCAGAGCGCTCAGGCCATAACCTAGCAAATCAAAACCAAGTTCAGCTCGCGCCCTAACAATCATTTGCTCAATGGTTTTTGCATCATTTGTTGCA
>CAXEWB010000016.1:0-1849 GCA_963999835.1 uncultured Cellvibrionales bacterium
ATTGGAGGCAAGTATTAGGGTAATTGACCTCTCAGCTGATTTTAGAATTCGAGATATACCACTGTGGGAGCAGTGGTATGGTCAAAGCCACCTAGCACCCAAGTGGGTATCTGAAACAGTATACGGCCTACCAGAGGTGAATCGTCAGTCTATCAAGGACGCTCGGTTGATCGCCTGCCCGGGGTGTTACCCTACGAGCATTCAGTTAGGGCTTTTACCGCTTTTAGAGGCTAGTTGTATAGCCACAGATGATATTATTGCCAATGCTGCCTCAGGGGTGTCTGGTGCAGGACGTCAGGCCAGTGTGGCCAATTTATTGACTGAAGTCAGCGATAGTTTTAAAGCCTATGGCGCCTCTGGGCACAGACACCAACCAGAAATTGAGCAGGGCCTAACAGATATTGGTGGTTCTTCAGTGAGCATTACTTTTGTCCCTCATCTGCTCCCAATTAATCGTGGTATTCATAGTACAATATACGCTAATCTGACGGATACGAAAATTGATGCACAGTCTCTTTATGAGCAACGTTATAAAGACGAGCCCTTTGTCGATGTGCTTCCAGCAGGGAGTTATCCAGAGACTCGATCAGTGCGCGGATCCAACTATTGCCGTATTGCCATTCATCGACCTGGCAATGGTCGTCGACTTGTGATACTGGTGGTTGTGGATAATCTGACTAAAGGCGCCTCAGGTCAGGCACTGCAATGTATGAACATTATGTTTGGTTTTGATGAGCATGTTGGAATTGAAATGCCAGGGGTACTGCCCTAATGGCTAAGAAACGACCCTACGTCATTTATTATCGACCCTTCTATTTAGTGGTAATAATCATGGGCCTTTTGCTGGTCGCACTGTTGCTTGGTGTCCTTTTTGGAGATCGAATTCTGATGGAGTCGTTATCAAATAACCAGCAGCTAAAAAAGCAGGTGCATTTTCTTGAGGAAAATCTTGCGCGCAGTGAAAGCGCACTCATTCGACTGCAATTGTCTGCCGATGTGGATACCGCAGCCCTTGAGAAGGCGCGTCAGAAAATGGTAGAGATGCAAAGTCAGATTTATAGTCGCGATCAAGAGCTTGTTCTCTACCGTGAAATGTTACAAGACAATAAGCAACCCAACGGACTGTCTCTTTATGATCTAAAATTAACTCAGATTGGCGACAGACGCTTTCGCTACCTTTGGGTGGCAAGGCAAAAAATCGAGGAAATGAAGGCGCTAACTGTCCATGTGAACCTATGGGTTATTGGCAGGCAAGACAAAGAGTTAGTCAGTCTGCCTATGGATAAACTGGATACTGACATAAAATCATTGCCAATTAAGGTGAGTTACAAATATTTTACTATCAATGAAGGTACAATGGAGTTGCCGCAGGGCTTTACCCCAGAGTCGGTCAGGGTTACACTCCGCTACCCTTGGATGAAAACGCCCCAGTTCGATAAGGAATTCGACTGGCAAATGGAGGAATAATCATGGTGTTCAAAAAGATTAATCAAGAGCTGGCAAGCATTTCTAGCGATACTACTACACTTATATCTGCAGACACTAAAGTGATTGGAGACCTTAATTTTAGTGGTAATCTGGAAATACTTGGTTCAGTGGTTGGCAATGTCAGTTCTGAAGACGATGGCTCACGAGTAAGAATATTGCACGGTGGTTCAGTCAAAGGCGACATCAAATGCTCGCTAATTGAAATTAACGGCAATGCCAAAGGCAATATTTTTGCCCGCGATCATTTGTCCATCGAGGAGCAGTCTGAGATCGAAGGTAATATCCACTACGCCTCTGTTGAGATGCAGACTGGTGCAAGGGTGCGTGGCACCTTTAGCTATCAAAAATTACAACAAGATGG
>CAXEWB010000017.1:0-2671 GCA_963999835.1 uncultured Cellvibrionales bacterium
CCAGAAGTTTGGCCGAGATCTTTGCTCCGGCGATCTTGTGCGGGGCAAGGCGGAACCGATTGAGTTTCAGGTAGAGAGTTATTTAAATTATCAGGGCAATAAGTTCTCAGATTTTTTTGATGCCAACTCTTATATCTTAATCACTAAGATGCTTGATTTCTTTGATTTAGCTAGGGAATACGACGACGACCCTGTCACCGCCTTTCATCATGCTAAATGTAATTTTTTGGTGGTGTCTTTTAGCAGTGATTGGCGGTTTTCGCCCACTAGATCCGCAGAGATTACCGATGCTTTAATTGCCGCTGGCAAGTCTGTGTCATATGTAAAAATCGAATCTGACTATGGCCACGACTCATTTTTACTACCCAACGAACGCTATCAACATGCCTTGCAAAGCTACCTCAATCGTGTGGCTGAGTACATTGAGGATCTAGCCCCATGAATCAGGATATCAGCTTTGTAAAAGATTGGATCGAGCCCAAGTCGAGAGTATTGGATTTGGGCTGCGGTGATGGCAAACTTCTTATGACATTACAGGAACAGTTTGCAGTGACTGGCTACGGATTGGAGATTGACCCAGATTCCATACACAACTGCTTGAAACATGGTGTCAATGTGATTGAGCAGGACCTAAACAAAGGGCTTAAAAACTTTGCAGATCAGAGTTTTGATACGCTGTTGATGACCCATACCCTGCAAGCATTGCGCTACCCGCATCTGGTTCTGGATGAAATGTTGCGAATTGGAAAAAAATGTATTGTTACATTTCCTAATTTTGGTAACTGGCGAACCAGAGCTTATTTGAACTTTCGTGGTCGCATGCCGGTTACTAAACAGCTAGCATACCAATGGTACGATACGCCCAACATCCACTTTTTTACCTATGCCGATTTTGAGGCTCTGTGTAGCCAGCGCAACATTCAAATTTTGAATAAACGATTTATCGCTACTGGGTTTCCCGACAATCTTTTAAAGTCGATTTGGCCTAATCTATTTACCGAAGTTGCGGTGTATCATCTGAGTTAATAGTTGTTAACCTATAAGGTGAAAATACAGCCCATGAAATCCTTTATATCTATTAGTTACCTAGTGATTTGGACACTGATGACAAGTGTAATACCTGTAATTGCCTCAGAACAGCAATCATTCAGACAGCACGACGACTATAAAATTTTTTACAGCGCTTTTGGCAGTTCTTTTCTGACACCAGAAATCGCCGTGGCCAATGGTATTGTGCGCGGCAAAGATCGCGGTCTTGTGAATATCGCTGTGGTCAAAACATTGGGAGTAGGATCTCCTGCAGAAGTATCCGGTGTGGTCTCAAATATCCTTCAACAGACTCAAACGCTTGAATTTAAAGAGGTTAAGGAACAGGGCACGGTTTATTACCTGGCTCCCTTTAAGTTTGATAATGAGGATTATCTGACCTTTAAAATCAAGGTTTTACCTGAGTCCGATAGTGGGCAGTCTGTTTTTTCCTATGATTTTAAATTTCAGAAGAAGATGTATCACAACTAACCCCGTTAAATTATACCGAGGGCATATTTTGAAGCCTATAAGAGATCTCGTTCTGGCCAGCGCCAATCAGGGAAAAATCCAGGAACTGCAACAAATGCTTGGAGGATTGGGCATTAAAATTATTCCCCAGCAGACCTTAAACATTGATGATGTGGAGGAAACGGGCCAAAGTTTTGTTGAAAACGCTATCTTGAAAGCACGCAATGCCTGCGAAGCATCAGGATTGCCAGCAATTGCCGATGACTCAGGACTAGAAGTTGACTTCCTAAAAGGGGCTCCGGGCATATACTCTGCGCGATTCGCTGGCCCGATGGCAACGGATCAAAGTAATATCGATAAACTCCTTGAGCAACTTCAAGGCGTACCGCTATCTGATCGCAGTGCACGCTATCAATCAGTCATTGTTTTCATGCGTCATGCTTCAGACCCCACCCCGCTAATTTGTCAGGGTAGCTGGGAGGGTCATATTGGGCTTGAAATGAAGGGCAACAGTGGATTTGGATACGATCCCATATTCGTTGTTAATGAATTGGGCTGCCATGCCGCTGAACTGGATAAGACGACTAAAAACAGGATCAGTCATCGTGGCAAAGCTATTACCCAATTGTTAAACCAGTTAAGTCCTTCTTAGTAACTATTAGTAACCATGCTGGAGCTACCTCCTCTATCACTGTACATTCATATCCCCTGGTGTGTTCGCAAATGCCCTTACTGTGACTTTAACTCCCACCGCATGCCAGAAAGACTCCCTGAGCAAGAGTATATTAAGGCTCTGACAAATGATCTCAGGCAAGAGTTGGATCATGTTCAAGGTAGAAAAATACAGTCCATTTTTATCGGGGGTGGCACACCCAGCCTCTTTTCTGCTGAATCAATTGAACGTATTCTAAATCAGGTGCGTGAATACATAGATTTTAAGGAAGGCATAGAGATTACACTGGAGGCAAATCCAGGCACTGCTGAACAACAAAAATTTGCTGATTACAAAGCAGCCGGAGTCAACCGCCTATCAATTGGTATCCAAAGTTTTAACAATGACAGCCTAGGTAGCCTTGGTAGAATTCATAACGGCGAGCAATCTCATCATGCCATTGATATGGCTCTGCAGGCAGGATTTAAACAGATTAATATTGATCTTATGCACGGCCTGCCC
>CAXEWB010000018.1:0-5538 GCA_963999835.1 uncultured Cellvibrionales bacterium
AAAAGCGGTCTTTAGGCGTACATTAGCGTCTTTTTCTAACCTACACCCTTTTTCAACTGCGACGGCTAGTGTCTCAGTGTTGCCTGACTGGCTATGGTAGATGACCAATATATTTTTCATCGGTAATTAAAACCTCTCCACTGTGGTCATTTCGCTGAGCCTGTAAAAATTAAACTACACTTCTCACTACGACTTTAACAGTCTGGTCAGGATCTTCAAACAGGGATGATACATGTCATATTTGATGACAATGGGTATTGGCGTATTTTTAGTGGCTCTTTTCCCAATGCTACCTAATACAGGGATATATCTGTCGCTATTAACTGTGCTAATTATGGTTTATTGGGCAGGTATACGGCTTTATAACTTCTATGCCGATGCTTTAAGCACAGCAGTTATTCGTCACATTTTTTGTCTGGCGCTGGGTGTTGGCTGGGGAATTATTGCTGGCCATCAACAGCTTGCTCAGCAATTACCTGATAATTTGGATAAACAACAGTTTATAGTGCAAGGCTCTGTGCTTGGGCTAGTAGAAAGACAACATGAGCGACTGCGTTTCAGTCTTGCGGTACATTCAATTCAACCCTATGACGAAACCCCAATACAAGTAAGCAGGTCGCTACCTTTAAAAAAGCTCCTGCTAAGCTGGTATATTACTGGTCTGGATCAGATTGGAAGCACTAAAAAGCAAATCAATTCTGGCGATCAATGGCAACTGTTAGTGCGCTTGCGTCGACCAAGGGGAATGCTTAATCCAGGAGGATTTGATTACCAAGCCTGGTTAGTCGAGCAAGGTTTTTCTGCTACTGGTTATGTCCAAGCGTCATCATTAAATAGGCCCATAGAGGACGTTTCCTACACTTTAAGGGATGATCTAAGGAATTGGCTAAGTCGTCTTAGACAGCAAATCTACACAGGAATACACAGTAGCCAATTGTCTCCTCTAGGGCATGCAGTCATTACTGCTTTGACTATTGGTGACAAAAGTGGCTTGGATGATTGGTGGACTGATCTGGCCCGTTGGGGAATTGTTCACCTAATGGTGATTTCTGGTCTGCATGTAGGATTAGTAGCCTCTCTGGGCTTCTTTGTTGGTTTATTCATAAATCGTCCATTACAGTTGTTATTGCATACTGTAACTAACTCATTTAATTATTCCAAAATAGTAAGATTTTTACCGCCGCTGTTGGCCTTGTTAGCTGCACTAATCTATAGTGCTTTGGCAGGCTTCTCTCTGCCTACCCAGCGAGCGTTGATTGCTGTGGCAGTGGTTATGTGCGCTAAGTTGGCATATAAACAACTACCTGTTTACATGGTCTTCGCATGGGCTTTTTTTCTTATATCTATTAGTCAACCCCTCGCTGTACTCAGTGCAAGTTTTTGGTTATCGTTTGGCGCTGTTGCGATTTTATTATTATGGTTTTCGCCCTGGGTCACACAGGGTAATCGATGGCGCAGAGTGTTGAGTGCTCAGTTGGCATTATTTGCGGGCATGGCAGTATTGGGTATCGGCTTTTTAGGGCATGTCTCTTGGTTAGGGCCTCTAATTAATAGCATTGCCGTACCATGGGTTTCCATGGTGACTGTGCCATTATGCTTGTTGGGTTTGCTGAGTTATTTTTTACATTCATCAGTAGCGAACTGCCTCTGGTCTATGGCCGATTGGTCTATCAATGCACTGTGGTCTCTGTTGCAAATACTGCCAGCTGAAATAGGATTTTTATATCTGCCAGTTCCAGCCACTGTAGTTATCTTATGCTGCCTTTTTATTGCTGCATTGACGGTATTAATACCACCCGGCACGCCCTATCGATGGCTATACACAACGCCCTTGTTGTTTGCACTGTTAGCGCCAAATCAAAGACCGCCACTACGTTTGACGGTGCTTGATGTAGGGCAGGGCTTGGCAGTCGTCGTCGAATTGCCTGACAAACTGTTGGTCTACGACAGTGGTCCTGCTTACAGTGAGCAATTTAACGCGGGTTCTGGGGTGATAGTGCCTTTCTTACATCATCGAGGCCGTTCTTCTATTGATAAATTGCTGATAAGTCATGAGGACGGTGATCATGCCGGAGGTTTTTATGGCTTAATAGAAAATATACAGACGGAACAAGCGCTGTTGGGATCGGGTTTTTTAAATCTCTATCAAGAGAATAAAGAAAATAGTCAGACATCCTTAGAAACTGATTTTAAATCAGAGATAAGAGAATGTGAAAACTCTCAGCATTGGTCATGGACATACTGGAATGCTCAGCTACAGATTTATGAACCCATTGATTTTTATGTTCTCGCGCCTAATCATCATGAAACTACCTTTCTTTCCCCTAATAACGCCTCCTGTGTGTTGCTGATTCGTTGGCAAGATCAGCGAATTTTACTAACCGGTGATATAGAGAAAAAGACAGAACAGGCTCTGATAGAGAGACATCAACTCGAGCCTGTTACTCTATTGATTGCCCCACATCATGGCAGTAAAACATCGTCTAGTCAGGCCTTTGTTGATGCAGTTAAACCGTCCCATGTGGTTTTTTCAGCCGGATTTCGGCATCACTTTGGTCATCCCCATTCCGATGTGGTCAGCCGTTACCGCCAATTGGACAGTCAAATATGGAATACTGCTATACATGGGGCAATTACATTTACTTGGCAATCAACTGGCGATCTTAAAGTTGAACATTCGCGCCCTGTAAATAACCTATCATGGTGGCGATAGGAGAAAATCTTTACTGCTCATAACGTATGGCATGCAGACGCTTTATGTTAAAGTATTAATGTATAGACTTTGTTGCTGATCCCTATGATCAGTATCAGCGCTAAATAGAGCTTTTTTATGCCTGCAAAAAATACTACGTCTGGGTTTGCAACCTATTTACGTCTGCTTCGCTATGTGGGGCGTTACTGGGTGGCTTTTTTAGCCGCGATTATGGGTTTGGTTATTCACTCTGCAGCAGAGATAGCCTTTGTAGACTTGCTTGGCTACATCACTGATACCGTTGGTGTGATGACGGCGTCAGCACAATCGCAAACAAGTTTGCCATCGGCTGGATTAACAGCGTCTTTTGCCCAGTCGTTAGTTGGTGATGCAAGCACTGCTAGTGCTGCCTTTATTATTCCGATTTTTTTAATCCTAGTGAGTATCGTTAGGGGCTTGGGTTATTTAGTGGGGAGTTATGGGTTGGCCTATGTGGCCAATTACCTTGTGCACGGTCTACGCACAGATATTCACGATAAATATTTAAAGTTACCGGTTGAATTTTTTGATCGTGCTATGACGGGGCATCTAGTATCCGTTGTCACATTCAACGTACAGCAAGTCACCGAGGCTGGCACTAAGGCGGTGAAAACACTCTTGCAACAGGGCAGTTTAGTGTTGGGCTTACTTGGCTACCTGTTCTATGTAAACTGGAAGTTAACCTTATTCTTTATTGCTGTGGTTCCGGTAATAGCTCTTTTGGTCTCTGTTGTCAGTAAACGATTTAGACGTATCAGTACCCATATTCAGTCGGCTATGGGTGACGTAACCCATGTTACCCAAGAGGTGGTAAATGGACATCATGAAGTACGTATGTTCGGTGGAGCTGAACTAGAGCGAACGCGTATGCAAGCGGCTAGCCACAGTAACCGCCGGCAAAATATGAAAATGGCTCTTACAGAAGGTCTAAGTAATCCTTTAGTTATGTTAATTGTCTCACTGGCGTTTGCTGGTATTACTGCCTTTATGCTCAGTCCCAGCATCCTATCCAGTATGACCACGGGTAATTTTATCGCCTTTCTTGTGGCCTCAGGCATGCTGATAAAACCTATTCGCCAGCTAACCGAAATCAACAGCTCTATACAAAAGGGTATAGCGGCATCGCAATCCATCTTTGAGGTTATAGATAGTAATTCAGAGATAGACCAAGGGACTGTGAACAAGCAAACAGTTCAAGGTAAATTTGAATTTCACGAGATCAACTTTACCTATCAGACGAGTAAAAATCCTGTACTTAATGATATTAATTTTTCTGTTAAGCCTGGTGAGACCATTGCACTTGTAGGATCATCTGGCAGTGGCAAGACGACGCTTGTCAGTCTTATTCCACGCTTTTACAACCTACAACAGGGTTCTATTTTGCTAGATGGAATTGATATTAAAGACTATAAATTAGCTAATTTACGTCAGCATATTGCGATAGTCAGCCAGAATGTGACTTTATTTAATTCTAATATTTACAGCAATATTGCCTACGGTGAGCTGGCGAAAGTCAGCTCAAAGGATGTTAAAGCAGCGGCAAAATTTGCCTATGCTCAAGAATTTATCGAACAGTTGCCAGAGGGTTATGACACTATCATTGGTGATGATGGTGTTATGTTATCTGGGGGACAGCGGCAGCGAATTGCCATCGCCCGAGCTATTCTTAAAGATGCGCCAATTTTGATATTAGATGAAGCAACTTCAGCGTTAGATACTGATTCAGAGCGCTATATTCAGGCCGCTTTAAAAGACTTAATGAAAGATCGAACAACATTTGTTATTGCTCATCGATTGAGCACTGTACAGAATGCTGACCGTATCCTTGTCATGGAAAAGGGGAGAATTATTGAGCAGGGCACCCATGAGCAGCTGTTGTCGACTGGTGGACGCTATGCTCAGTTATACGATAATGAGCTCTCTCACTCCGGAGTTTCTGAGGGGTAATCGAGGATTGTCCAGTTCACGTTTCACCAGTCTACAACAAACCCTTGTTCAAGCATGGTATGCACCACGTTCTTGGGTGCAACTGTTGACGCCAATTGCGTGGCTTTTTCGTCTGCTTGTTGCGTTTAGGCGCTCTGTTCTGCAGGCCCTCTATCAAGGCCGCACCTTTGCTGTACCTTTGGCTGTTATCGGTAATATCTCTGTGGGAGGTAGCGGCAAAACACCACTTATTATTGGTATGGTTCGGGCTCTGCATAAAAGAGGTTATAAAGTTGCAGTAATTAGTCGTGGTTATGGTGGTAAAGCCCTGAACTACCCTTTGGAGGTTAAAGTTGATACACCTGTTGAGGAATGTGGTGATGAGCCTCTGTTATTAAAACGGCAACTCGAAGAATATGCCTGCTCTGTTGTAGTTGATGCCAAACGCAAGCGCGCGGCTGAATTTGCAGTGGATAATTGCTGTTGTGATTTGATTCTCAGTGATGATGGTTTACAGCACTATAAATTACACCGTGATGCTGAAATTGCTGTAATTGATGGCGCCAGAGCCTTCGGCAATGGTCATTGCCTACCAGCTGGCCCCCTGCGCGAGCCGATCAGTCGTCTAGCAAAAGTCGATTTTATCCTTACCAATGGCGTATTGAAAAAGCCATCGAATCCTGTGAGTAATTTTCAATTTATGCTTGAGCCTCGGGCTTTTCGCAACCTACAAAGTGGCGAAATTGTTGCCGCTCATAGTTGGAACTACAGTCCTTCCGTGCATGCGGTGGCTGCAATTGGCAATCCCCAGCGTTTTGCCGCTACTTTGGAGTCTCTTGGCCTAGAGGTTATCCTGCATGCCGTCGATGATCATAAGCCTC
>CAXEWB010000019.1:0-3509 GCA_963999835.1 uncultured Cellvibrionales bacterium
CTAGCCACTGTAAATCAACACCGCCTCCTCCATTGAGTACCAGAGGCGCCGAGGTCTCAGTACTATCTGGATTGCGTCGCAACACCAGTTTACAGGTAACAATACAGTGCTCATCTCTTAGATCGAAGACTAAATCAGTCTTATCAATTAGAAAGGGCGAAACTTGGTAATTGGCTAGGTAAATGGTTTGTGGTGTTGCGTCTTTCAATTCAATGATCCTTATTATGGGGCAGAAAACTGCACTCTATAACCTGTATACTTACGAATATTTATCACGCCCGTATCGAGAATTAGATACTGACCTTTGATGCCCTGCAACCGACCCTCGACAAGGGGCTGTTTATCCAGATTAAAACTTTTTACTTTTTCTGGAAATTGCAGGACTGGAAAATTAATCTCCATCACTGATTCATCATACAGCCGTTGCAGTGCCTGCAGACCAAATTCCTGCTCAAGAAGTTCAAGTCCCTCCTCAGACTGGGCAAAAAGCTGATCGCGAATCTCAGCCAAATCGACAGGCTCAGAATTGCCTTTCAACATCTTTTGCCAATGGGTTCTGTCTGCAATATGTTCGCGCAGACAGTCTTCAATTAAACCGGCCTGATAGCGAGACTGAACGCGAAAAATAGGTAACGCCTGCGTGGCCCCCTGATCAATCCAGCGAGTTGGCACCTGAGTACCCCGGGTAATGCCCACTTTTACCCCTGAACTATTAGCTAGATAAACAAAGTGATCAATAAAACAGTTGGCATCACCCCATGCAGAATCGCGGCAGGTGCCATAGTGATAGTGACATTTTTCTGGACTCATAATGCAGGTGTCACACTGGGGCAGTTTAGTAAAACAGGGGTAACAGTAACCCTGACTAAAACTTTTTTTAGAACGGCGACCACAGTGAATACAATGAATATCACCCAGATACTCGATACTGATCGACTGATCTAACAGATTGTTGAGAGGCACTCTGTGATCATCTAGAGGCAGAGTATAATTCACAGAATCAGCCAACTGGCCCTGCATTTTTGAGAGATGCCCGCTAACCGAAATCATCATTAGCTATCCCACTTAAGAGGTTGCTCGGTGTCGGGCAGGTGACAGTCTGTTTGATTATTAGGTTTAGGCGGAACATAACCCGTTCTCTGATCCTCAGGTCGGCGCTGATCATAGGCAATAATTGCTTGCATACAGAGGGAGCGTTGCTCTTCATTCAGCACTCTTCCATCGGGCCATTTACCAATCTCAACGGCTTTTTGGAGTTGCTTATAAACATCTGGTGTGATGCTATTTAGAAGTTGCTCAAGCTGCATGGAACCTCACTAAACCTTAATTATTAGCCATTAATCAGATGACTTTTTGGGGCCGATAAAGGCAAACATTACACCCAATACTAAACCACTGATTAACCCACTCAAATGCGCTGCATTGGCTACGGCAATGCCCAGTGCCAACTGCAATACGCCAGTCATGCAGAACAGCAACCAGCCCACCATAAATAACATAGTGCCGCTAGGTAAAGGCATAGTAGTGGCGGGTCGTAGTTTATGTTTTATCCAAAGATAGCCCAACAGGGCATAGATTACACCTGACATGCCACCAAAATATTTAGACCCTGACCAGTTATACTGCACCATATTGGATACGGCACCACAAACAATCACTACCAACAATAGATGAATTGCGCCTTGCTGCCGCTCAATTCTGGATCCCAACATGGCCAGCCAGATACTGTTAAAGGCCAGATGCATTAGTCCAAAATGAAGAAAAATCGGTGTGATTAGGCGCAAATACTGGCCTTGTTCTAGGCCGCTGTATAAAAGGTACTCGGGCAGGGGGTAACTGATCTCGACCAGTATTGCGCCAATAACTGAGCCCAGTATCAACAGTGACACCATAGGATTGGCCAAAACCATCATGTGCCAATTTTTCTGATCCGACCTAGACATAGATAATCTCTGCTTAACTAGCTCTTGGGGCGACTCTTTTTAACGCCCAGACGACTACCCCAACCGAGTTTGGAGCGGCACACACTGTAAAAGTTGTGGTCTTTGGGATGAATCAATGAAATAGCCCCTGGGTACTTTTCAACACTGATAATATCACCCGGTTCAGTGCGCAAATCATTATGGCCATCACAGGTCACCAGAGGATGTAACTCATTTCTTGAACTCACGCGAATCTCTATTTTGGCACTGCCATGCAGTGCAATGGGACGACTGCTGAGGGTATGAGGGTTTAATGGCACCACCACCATTGCATCTAACTCTGGAAATAGTAACGGTCCACCAGCAGAGAGCGCATAGGCGGTTGAGCCTGTGGGCGTTGCCACAATCAAGCCATCGGATCGCTGACTGTAGACAAATTCACCGTCTACATAGAGTTCAAAAGCCATCATACGCACTGACATGCCCGGGTGAAGAACCACATCATTTAAGGCAGTTTCTGAGCCTATCTCAACACCCTCTCTAGTGACGGTGGTGCTGAGCATAAAACGCTTGCTCTGCTTAAACTCGCCCTCTAATACAGGCTTAACTCGATCCACAATTTCATCGGGAGAGATATCGGTCAAGAACCCTAGACGGCCGAGGTTGATACCCAGTAAGGGAACATTGCTGGAGGCTATTTCACGGCAGGCACTGAGCATACTGCCGTCGCCTCCAACCACTACCGCTAAATCAATGGCAGATAGAAAATCTTCAAGAGGCAAACAGTGCTCGACCTCCCAGTCAAGCAGGGTTGCCGTCTGCTGCTCGTAAAACACTGTGCAGTTCTGTGAGCGCAGAAACTCCTCAAGCTTGCGCATCGAGTCCCTGACCTCAGAGACATTTAAACTGCCAAGCAATCCAATACGCTTAAAATGTGGCATAGTTGCACTCATAGCATGGGTAAGCTGATAATTATACAGGCTTAAACTTTATTTCCATCGCCTTATTTTTCCTTAGCATAGGACAAAATCGCTGGAAGGATTTTTAAACTATGATAGTTGGGCGATAGCAACAAGGCAATGACATTGACAGCAAAGAATATCATTCTTATCGGAATGCCTGGAGCCGGCAAAAGCACCATTGGTTCACTTCTTGCCAAACAACTGGGCAAGGACTTTGTGGATACCGACCTACTGATTCAGCAGGCCCATAACAGGTCGTTACAAGAGATAATCGATAAATCTGGCTATCTTAGGCTGCGACAGTATGAAGAACAGATACTCATTAACCTAACATTTACCGACAAAGTAGTCGCCACCGGCGGCAGCACTGTCTATTCAGACTCTGGCATGCAGCGTCTCAGGGCAAATGGTGTTGTTGTATTTCTGGATCTAAATCTTGCTGAATTAAAGCGGCGCGTAACCAATTTCAATGATCGCGGCATTGCCAGACGTAGCGATCAGAGCATGGATGATCTGTACGCAGAGCGACGTCCACTTTACCAACAATACGCCGACATTACTCTAGACTGCACGGCTCTGGATATTCAAAAAACCCTACAGTCTGTAGTACAAAGTCTTGATAATC
>CAXEWB010000020.1:0-5233 GCA_963999835.1 uncultured Cellvibrionales bacterium
AGATCGTAACCAAAGGGCTTTAATTCTAACGTATCAGCATCTTCGTCCTGTTCTAGCTCTAGTTCTAGTTCAAATTCCGATTCCAGTTCAAGTCCATACTTCTCTGCCAACTCCATTAATTGTGTATTTTTTTCACTTTCCCCATCAGATTTCTCAGTGTCACCTCTAAGAAGGGTCGATATGGTTCTGCGCGGGGTTGTTTTAGCGGAATCGGATTGCTGATTAACATCAAGATCAGAGACGTTGAAGCCATTTAATCCCCTACATAGTTTATCAATATCATAACCAGCCGCTTTAGCAAAAGCTCGATTGCTATCGGTCATTTCATTACAGACTGCTCTAGCCTCGCTTAAAGACTCATTAAGGTCCTGAGAAACCACAGTCCCAGAAAAAGACAGGGCCAAAACGATAGCACTGATTGTGGGCACTGGTTTAGATTTGTGTAATTGCATAATAAAGGCTCTACATTTTAATTAATTGTTCTCAGCACAAAGGCTTCCCTCGACCAAACTAGCAGTTATGCGCTATGGTGGATACAAAGCAAAACTAATACCCATTGATTTGGCCCTTTACCCTTAAAAGAGTTGATGCTAATTGACGCTAACTTTTAAGTATACCGTTTTCTTGATTCAATTATAAATAGAGGCATTCGCTAGCCTTTTATAGCATGCATAAACTGCACCAGCAGATGAGCACTCAGACATCTAAAAAAGCTTATACTCAATTGAGGCATTTACCGAAAAACTCTCTGACTGTCGACCGTATTCATCAAACAGGTGATCGTTGTATTCGCCACCCACTTGAACATCACCCCATACAAAGGAACGCTGCCACTTTGCCGAAAGACGGCTAAAGTCAGTACCTTGAGTGGTTATACTGTGCTTAGACTTTGGTCCATCAATACTATCAATATTTATCTCGCCTGAGCTGTAGCGAAATTCAAACCCATCACCATTATCTAAATAGCCAGCAAAACCCAAACTGGTTACTTTTGAGTCATTATCCCAAGTGGCACCGATTGCTCTTCCTCTATAGCGGTAACCGGTTTGATAAATAGAATGGTTATACATAAGATTATAAGGGGCAGCATAGCTTTGTGCGGAGGTATTATCATGTTCCAAAAATAAAATACCACTGAGTCCTAAACCACTGACGCTTTGTTTAAGACCCCATTGACGTGAACTTCGTGAGGGAAAATAACCGGCCTCATCCTCGCCAACAGTCTGAACGTAGGCTGTCGTACCAATGATTGGCACATGCCAGCTGATATCCACAGCACCCAACTGGTTACCAGGTTCATCGGCTTTACAGGCTACGTCACTACAGTTATCAGCACCCCCAATAAGCAATTTAATGAAGTTGTCAGAATCTTGCGGCCTGCCATCGCCACCCCACTGAGCAGTGCGTCGCAAATTAACCTCCAAGTCTTGCACTGGCTTGAAACCCACTGTAAGGCCTAGCAATTTAGCATTATTGATATATCGCTGATCATCTAACTCAGAGATAAATCCACTAACAGTCCAGGGACCTAAATGTTTTAAAACGGGCAAAGTGAAGGGATCTGAGTAATTTCTCTGAACCATAAAACCAGTGGTAGGACGGGCATTATTAGAGAGAATCAGACTACTGCTCCATGCCGGACCCCACCAGCGATCAATTGCACCCACCGCTAGCACCCAGTTGCCCCAGACCATTGCCAGATAACTATTATCAAAATGGGCATCGTCGCTATCCCAGGCATCCTGTGCTTGGTTAACCTCGAGGTTATAGGCAAAGTGTTGTGTTAAGCCCTGTTGGCGAAGGGTTAATTGACCCTCCTCTCTAGCACTGTCGCCATAGTGACGTATTACGTGGGGATCACTTGCCAGAGCAAGCTTAACTGTTTGACTGGGTCGGTTAATTTGGATTGCTCGTTTACTTGCATTAACCACTCTTGAATAGCTATTGAGAACTGCTTGGGGTTGGTCTTGGGCTGGCACATTGTCCAGGTCTTCAAGAATACTCGACCACATCAAGGGCCATGTGTTAATTGGGCTATTGATAATACCAGCTTTTGAGAGCTGTTCTATATCAGCTCTTAAATTAGCATCTCGCGTGTCTACCCAGGGTTCGGCCTGAAGGTAACCGGCGATTAGTGCAACGGCAAAGACAACTATCCTGAGTATATTTGGCAAGCTATTTCCCCATTAATGCTTCACAGATTACGTAAAGTTGCTTTCTCAGTCTGCGTCAAGCTTGAAAATGGCAAGATCGCTTTAACTTTCTGACTGAGAATGGTAATGAGCACTATAGCCCGTGAATCGCCATCTATTTGAGAAAATATTGCATTGAGCCCACGAAATGGTCCATCAAGTATCTGTAATTCATCCCCCTCTGCAGGCAGATTTGAAATATGGCTGTTATTAGTCTCATCAACTCGCTGGCGCAACTGGCTGACCAATTGCTCAGGAATCTCGGTTGGCCTGTCACCAAATGACACTATTCTGTTCACACCTCTGGTGTAACCGACCGACATGGGGGAGACTGAGTCTTGATCAAAGTTGACAAAGAGATAGCTGGGAAAGAGCACCTCTTTAGTGACTGTTCGTCTACCCCTAGACAGTTTTTCAACCAAAACCCGGGGGCAGAAGGCACTTACCCCCTGTCTTTCAAGGTGTTCAAGGGCCTTTAACTCCTGTTTCGGCTTGGTTTGCACCAAAAACCAACCTTTCATTTCTTCCCAATCCCTTTCACAAATGAATAAACTAAGCTGATTCTAGCAGATTTATAAGCGTTTGCTGATATTTCTTAAGGCCTGCTTTATCGCCACGCGTCTCAAGGTTAAGACGAACCACTGGCTCTGTGTTGCTCATGCGTATATTAAATCGCCAATCAGAGAATTCCATTGAGATACCATCTGTAGTATCGATTGCCAACGCCTGATCATGGTAGTGGTCACGGATTCTATCAATAGCCAATTGAGGATGGGTAATTTTAAGATTAATCTCCCCTGGCGACGGATAGGCCTCAACCATACTTGAAACCAACTCCGAGAGTGGCTTACCACTAGTGCTAATCAATTCCATCACAAGAAGCCAAGGGATCATCCCACTATCGCAGTAGAAAAAATCTTTGAAGTAGTGATGAGCACTCATTTCACCGCCGTAGACTGCATCTTCAGCACGCATAAGCTCTTTAATAAAGGCATGACCAGTCTTCGACTGTATAGCTTTACCGCCCCCGCGCTTTACCACGTCTATGGTATTCCAAGTTAATCTTGGGTCATGGACTATTTTTGAACTGGGATTTTTTCCTAAAAAAGCTTCTGCCAACAATCCAACAATATAGTAGCCCTCAATAAAATTTCCCTGTTCATCAACCATGAAACAGCGATCAAAGTCACCATCCCAAGCAATGCCCATATCAGCGCCATGCTCAAGCACCGCCTCTATGGTAGGTGCTCTATTCTCATGCAATATCGGATTGGGAATTCCATTGGGAAAGGTGCCATCTGGCTCGTTGTAAATTTTGACTATCTCTACCGGCAATTGGAGGCTCTTAAAACGTGACTCAATGGCATCGACAACATGTCCAGCTGCACCATTTCCAGCATTCATTACCAATTTAATGGGTGTGATTTTATCTGGGTCAATGTAGCCTAAAAGATGATCTATATAGGGATCCAAGGTTGATAGTTGCTGGTAATCGCCCCTTACATTCATATCTGTGGTAGGGAAATTATTTTCTTCAGCCAACGCCTTAATCGACAGCAGGCCAGTATCTGAGCTAATCGGCTTTGAGTTCTCTCGGATCGGTTTCATGCCATTGAAATCAATTGGGTTATGACTTGCCGTCACTTCGATGCCACCATCAGCATTAAGATAAGAGGTGGCGAAATAAACCTCCTCTGTCCCTACCATACCTAAATCGATCACATCTGAACCAGCATCTCGGATACCCTCAGCCAGTGCCTGTTTAAGTGCTTCACTGGTCAATCGAACATCACCACCTAGCACGACCTTTTTAGGTTTTAGAAACTCTGCATAAGCGCGACCAATTCGATAGGCAATTTTTTCATCTAGCTCAGTGCCGAGTTGACCGCGAATATCATAGGCTTTGAAACAGCTCAAGGGAGTCATTGGTACCTTTACTCCAAAAAGTGGGACCTCTTCTAGGATAAGAGAGGTCCAGTTATAAAGAAAGTTTATTGTACAAGTTAATAGGCAACGATGACACTGCCATGAAATGGTGTCAGTCAACAGTTGATCTCTGGCGTCCATTGTAAACCATAATACATTGCGGAATATTAGAACTTTTACTTCAATTGTCTCTTTAGATAAATCAATCCTCAAAGCCAACGCGACCAAAACACTTGTGGGTTTGGTTAGGGGTAGCTGAGGCGATTGATTACTACAGTTATTATTTATCTGATTTAGCAAAGGTAATTTGCCGTTCAATATCACGGATTGTCGCAGGACCTATTCCCTTGACTGCCTGAAGATCATCTAGGGTTTCAAAAAAACCGTGCTTGTTGCGATAATCAACAATCGACTGCGCCGTTTTAGGTCCAATGCCCTTCAAGCTGGTGTAGATATCTTCAGCCGAAGCTGAATTAATTTCTAATTTACCATCAAATTGCAATTCTGGGACGCTATTAATCTTCACGCTGATACTATCGGTCGCCTCAGAAGTGGGCTCGGAAAGCACTTGAACTGGGCTAGAGTTGTCTTTATAAAGCGTAACCATTAAATAGACTGATACGCCAAATATTGCTACTACTACAATCACAAGTAAACGATGCTTTATTAGGTCACTCATTTCTGTTCTCCTTAACAGATGATTCTAGGGTGTGTCATAGCTAATGTGTCACTACCGCACAATTACCACTATCACCATCAGCACTAGCACTGTTATCACCTCGTGCTATTACCATATAAGACGGTTCGAGAACCAAGCCCGAAAACGTTGATGTCTTACTTGTGTTGACCACATAACCTTACGACAGATTAAGTGTGGCAAAAATTTTCACGTGAAACCGTGCATAGTTCGCAAAAAGCCTAAAAAATACAGGTAAACGACAAATAATTGACAAAAAAATACTCGATTACTATAGTGCGCGTCCCGATATACAGCTCATATTATTACTACTGCCCAGGTGGTGAAATTGGTAGACACGCTAGCTTCAGGTGCTAGTGCTCGCAAGGGCGTGGAGGTTCAAGTCCTCTCCTGGGCACCAAGTGTTCAAGATGAATTA
>CAXEWB010000021.1:0-3933 GCA_963999835.1 uncultured Cellvibrionales bacterium
CCTCATAACTGAACTTATGGTCTTTTATACCCCTGCACTCTTTTCTCAGCCTTAGAAGCAACCTTTTTTTTTCACTCAAATACACAACTGCAAGCTGGTCATCGAGGAATCTTATGTTACGAATCTTATTAACATAAATACAGCCATTGCGAATTCCCCACTGTGACGGCTCTATGTCGTCAATAGCTTCTATTTTTTTGAGAATTTCAGCGCTACGAGTCTGAACTGTATTATCTTGATCCGCCCAAGTGATCGTGGAGAAAAGGGTTAATAGCGCGGTAATAAAGAAATATTTTAATTTCAAGGTAAATAAATCTCAGAGTTTAAAATGTACATTTGGTACAAATTATATCATTGGCTCAGGGGGTACGGTATTATGATGTTATTAGGTGGCCGCTTTTCGCACCCTAGATTCAGACTCGTCAGCATAAAAGTATGAATGAATTAGTTAAATTCCAACCTCCCCTTTATCTAAGGAACCCTCATTTACAGAGTATCTTTAACAGCGTTGGTCCAAGAAAAATTCGCGCTGCTAGATTAACCCAATCAGCAACATCCGAGACAATAATTTTTACCACTGCTCAAGGGGTTAGGCTAAAAGGGGAATTTGATAGCTCAATTCAGACAGAGGCTGGTAACAAAAAAACCGTGATACTGCTTCATGGGTGGGAGGGGTCTAGCCAATCAGCTTATATGGTTACCACTGCGATGCATCTTCGCAATAGTGGGTATGACGTATTGCGTTTGAACTTGCGCGACCATGGTGATACTCAGCATCTAAACAAAGAAATCTTTAATTCAACCATGACGCCTGAAGTGGCAGACTGTATTCAACTGTTCCTGAATGAACGACATTATTCAAACAGTTTCATTGTGGGTTTCTCTCTTGGAGGCAATTTTACTCTGAGAATCGCCGCTGACTGTGGTGATAAATTGGGCCTTAGTGCGGTCGTGGCAATCTGTCCTCCGGTAGACCCAGTTAAAGCTACTGAAAGACTCTATCAAAGCCTCTTTATCTACCAGAAATACTTCCTTTATCGTTGGAGAAATTCACTGCGAAAAAAGCTGGTGCACTTCCCAAGCTATGATTTTGGCGACGATCTTGAACGTGCAACATGCATTGATGATATAAATAGAAAATTTATACCCCGATTTACGCCTTATGACGACCCAATTAGTTACCTTAATTCCTACGCACTTACCAATGATAGGCTAAAATACCTTAAAATCCCTGCTTATCTGATCGCAACCAAGGATGATCCAATTATTCCCTGGGAAGATCTCTCTAAAATCAACTGTCCTGATAATTTAAATATCCAGTTACATCAACTGGGTGGGCACTGTGGGTTTATCAAAAGCCTTAAAGGAGAGAGCTGGATGGAATCCTATCTAGTGGAATTACTATCAAAGTACGGCTAAATATTTGTACTTTACTTTAAAAGTGCGTAGCTAATTTGTTCGTAGGTAAATCCGCGATACTGTAAGAAACGCATACGTTTGGCCTTTTCCCTATTATCAGCAACGTACCTATCCATGTATTTATTTTCGACCGTGTCTCTCGCTAGAGCAAACCAATCTATATCACATTCATGAATGGTTTGATTAACCAGTGCTTCCTCAATACCGCGCTCACGCAATTCCATACGTATTCTAATTTCACCTTGACCGCGTGCAACTCGGGATCTTATAAAAGCCTCAGCGAAGCGAGTATCTGACTGTAGATTGTTATCAACTAAATGACTGACCACTTGATTAATCAGGGGAGAGTGATCAAATTTTGACGCCAATTTTTCCGTTAATTCATATCTTGAATATTCCCGATAGGTCAACAAGTTCATCGCCGTTAAGCGAATTTTCGTCAACTGCTTTTTTTCATCCATTTCAGCAAATTGCATATGATAAAACGTTAAAAAGCACTACAAAGCGCTTTTTAATCCATTAAGCATCCATTTCCTAATTTACTCGGCGTCCCGAACAGTTTTAGTTGACGCCGCTAAGTGACTGAGTTCCTTCTCTCTGATCTGGGCTTCAATTTCAGCGGCAATCTCGGGGTTTTCAGTAAGATAGATACCCACATTTGTTTTGCCCTGTCCGATTTTATTGCCTTTGTAGGCATACCAAGCCCCAGATTTGTCGACTAAACCATGCTTGACACCCAGGTCAACTAACTCACCATTGCGATTGATGCCTCTTCCATAGAGAATCTGAAATTCAGTCTGCTTAAAGGGCGGTGATACTTTATTTTTGACCACCTTAACACGGGTTTCATTACCCACAACCTCATCACCTTCCTTGACAGCTCCAATACGTCGGATATCCAGCCGTACCGATGAATAAAATTTAAGGGCATTACCACCAGTGGTTGTCTCTGGGTTACCAAACATAACACCAATCTTCATTCTGATTTGGTTAATAAAGATTACCAAACAGTTTGCAGTCTTGATGTTGCTAGTAAGCTTGCGCAGTGCTTGCGACATCAAACGCGCCTGCAAACCAACGTGGTGATCGCCCATCTCACCCTCGATTTCTGCCCGAGGTGTCAATGCAGCAACCGAATCCACGACCAACACATCACAGGCTCCAGAGCGCACCAACATATCGGTGACCTCGAGTGCCTGCTCACCCGTATCTGGCTGTGATACCACAAGATCATCAACAACCACACCGAGTTTTTCCGCATAGACCGGATCAAGGGCATGCTCAGCATCGATAAATGCACAGGTACCCCCAGCTTTCTGTGCCTCGGCAATCACTTGCAGTGTAAGTGTGGTTTTACCAGAGGATTCCGGTCCATAGATTTCTACGATACGGCCCTTGGGTAAACCGCCAATGCCCAGTGCTATGTCCAACCCCAATGAACCGGTAGATATGGAGGGCACAGCTTCACGCTCCCCCTCACCCATACGCATTACTGTGCCTTTACCGAATTGTCTTTCAATTTGGCCTAACGCAGCTTCAAGCGCTTTTTCTTTATCAGCATCCATTACAATATCCTCATTGACTGATTGTTTTCTGATTACATCACGCAATTGGCAGTATGTTTAATATTTCTATTTATACTGTATGTGTATACAGTATCTTATTCGTTGATCTGATGCAACAGTTGTTCTAAAGAATTTTTTATTGCTTGTTCTCGAACCGCTTGGCGGTCGCCCTGAAATTGAAATTGCTGACTGTGATTCTTTGCCGGCCCCATGCAACAGATCCATACGTTTCCCACTGGTTTTTCTACACTGCCTCCATCGGGTCCAGCAATACCACTGACCGCGATGGCATAATCTGCACCAGTGATCTCAAGTGCCCCTGCAGCCATTTGAGAAACCACCTGCTCACTAACCGAACCATACTGCTGCAAAATATGCTGCTCAACGCCGAGCATGGCTTGTTTAGCATTATTGGCATAGGTGATGTAACCGGATTCAAACCACTGGGAACTTCCCGGCACTGCAGTAATTGCTTCAGCGATGCCGCCACCTGTGCAAGATTCAGCCGTAGTGACCGTTGCCCCACGTTGCAACAGCGCCTTTCCGAGTTGCTGAGCTAATTGACCAATATCAGAATTATATGATTGGGGTTTCAAGATCGGCCTCGATGCAGCGATCAAGTAGCTCTAAAACGTCTTTTCGCGATTTATTTTTAGTCCCGTTAAAGGCGGACATATTAAGTTGACCAAACGTCGAGGTTGCCTGATCTACTCTCGCCTGCAGTTGCTCTGGGGCAACCAAACAATCATAAAAACCAGCACTAATGCCACCCTCGACAGAAAGCATCTCGGCATTGATCGCACAGCGATTAAAATAGTTTAGGGGTAACCTATAACGTGCCAACTCAATGCCAAAGTGGTGCATGGTCATGCCAATCATGGTTTCATTGAGCCCTACCTTAAAATCGCCTGCTACGGCTATTCGATAATCGCAGGCCAACATCAAAAAG
>CAXEWB010000022.1:0-6844 GCA_963999835.1 uncultured Cellvibrionales bacterium
AACGGCAAAGGGTGACAGAGGGGAATTAGGTCGCTGCATTTTTTCGCCGCCTGAATGCCTGCAATACGAACTGTGGCAAAAAGATCACCTTTAGGTAATGTTTCGTCAGTAATTGCTGTCACTATTTCGGGCGTTAGTATTACAACAGACTGAGCCAGTGCTGAGCGAGATGTCTCGTGTTTTCCAGAGACGTCAACCATATGGGCCTCGCCCTGGCGATTCAAATGGGTAAGCTGATTCATATAGGGAACCTCGCTCTCTAGCATTATGAATGGTTATTATGGCAAATAACAAAAGTGGAATATACGATTAAAATTTTGATCAGGGCGTATCAAACATCTATTCATTACTGAGTATTACAAAGGCCTTGTAGGCAAGAGGCGAGAGATTGTCTTCGAATATAACTAAGTGCTCTGAAATTGATCGTTTCATTGATGGCGACCAGAACCTTTTGAGATGTTGAGCAATTTCCTCTGCCACCTCCTCCTCTGTACCATTAGCAGCCATATTAAGCGCTATTTGATTGGCCATTTTTACCAAACGGTCAATTTTAGGATCAATGTTAGCTTTATTCATTGACTCTTTTCTTCCTCAACAAACCTGGATTCACCTGCGTATACAACATGACGTTGGGGACGCGAGAATCCAACCAACCCAATTTGTGACTGTTGAGCTAAGTTAATGGCCAACGAGGTGGGAGCGGACACTGCTGCCAAGATACCTATATTGGCACGGGCAGTTTTAACTACCATTTCATAGCTTGCTCTGCTAGTAACTAGTATAAAGCCTGAATGAACATCAAGTTTTTGTTTAGCCATAGCCCCGAGTAGTTTGTCCAAGGCGTTATGGCGCCCTACATCTTCCCTTGCCAACACTAATTGACCCTCAGTATCGCACCATATAGCGGCATGCACTGCACCTGTTTGTTGCTGCAAGTACTGATGTGAGTGCTGATGTTGCTCTAGATTACTGATCGCCACTTGCAGGGCCTTGTGATTAATTTTTATATCAGAGGTCACTGGCTGCAACAGGGGCTTTGCCTGTTGCAATGACTCAGCGCCACAGAGACCACAACCGGTTCTACCTGTGAGATTGCGCCTTTTGTTTTTTAATTGAGCAAAGGCTTCCCCAGTAATGCTAATGTTTAGCTCAATGCCCTCAGGAACGCTTCTAGGCTCAATATCAAGTACCTGTTGCAGTGATGATACGATACTCTCAGACAAGCTAAACCCCAGCGCAAAGTCTTCTAGCTCTGCAGGTGTAGCCATCATCACCACATGAGAAATACCATTAAAAACTAAGGCTATTGGCAATTCAGTCGCTACTTGATCCAAACCTTCGGTAATTTCTCCTGTGGTCCAGACCGAACGCGCAGTGGTTTGCACTGGGCTATCTAGATCTAAATTACACAGCGAATCTTGTTCCATTAGCTATGCGCTTGCTGCAGAAACTGTTGTTGTTTTTGATCAAACAGTTTTTGTTGCTGTTGCCAAGTTGAGGGTTGGGAAACCTTTGCAATTTGAACTGCAGTAACCTTGTATTCTGGGCAGTTGGTGGCCCAATCACTGTTATCAGTTGTTATAACGTTAGCGCCAGATACGGGGTGATGGAATGTGGTGTAGACCACGCCTGGTTTGACGCGCTCAGTGATGGTAGCGCGAAGAACAGTATCGCCAACACGACTTTTAATACCCACCCAATCGTCGTGTTCAATGCCATATTCCTGCGCATCATGGGGATGTATCTCTAGGGTGTCCTCTTCATGCCACTGGCTATTATTGGTGCGCCGCGTCTGCGCCCCTACATTGTACTGAGACAGTATGCGCCCAGTTGTAAGCAATAGGGGGTACTTGCGATTGGCGCGCTCCTCTGTGGCCACATATTCAGTGATGGCAAAGAAACCCTGACCGCGCACAAAGCCGTCACTATGCATAAAAGGGGTACCCTCAGGGCTATCAGCATTACAGGGCCACTGGATGCTACCCAGCTCATCTAAGCGCTGATAACTAACCCCATTAAATGTTGGCGTTAAACGCGCTATCTCATCCATAATGTCAGAGGGATGATTGTAGTTAAAGTCGCAACCAAGAGCATTCGCCAGTGCCATAGTAGCCTCCCAGTCAGCCTTACCACTTAATGGCGGTATAGCTTTGCGAACTCTAGATATGCGTCTTTCGGCATTAGTAAAGGTGCCATCTTTTTCCAAAAACGAGGCGCCGGGAAGAAATACATGGGCAAATTTAGCTGTTTCATTGAGGAAAATATCTTGAACAACCAGACAGTCTATAGCTCGCAGTGCCGCCTCTACATGCTGGGTATTAGGATCCGATTGAGCAATATCCTCGCCCTGGCAGTAAAGCCCCTTAAAAGTCCCACCTAATGCTGCATCAAACATATTTGGGATACGCAGGCCTGGATGGGCATCTAGGGTAACGCCCCAAGCTGATTCAAATAATTCTCTGGTAGCCTGATCCGATATATGCCGATAACCCGGAAGTTCATGGGGGAAAGAGCCCATATCACAGGAGCCCTGAACATTATTTTGGCCTCGCAGCGGGTTAACTCCTACACCTTCTCGGCCAATATTTCCGGTTAACATAGCAAGGTTGGCAATCGCCATCACTGCCGTTGAGCCCTGACTGTGCTCAGTGACACCCAAGCCATAGAAAATAGCGCCATTTCCACAGGAAGCATAAAGACGAGCAGCAGCGCGCAGATCTTCTGCATTGACCCCTGTTATTTCGGCAGTGGCTTCAGGACTATGCTTTTTATTGGCAATAAACTTGCGCCATTTATTAAACTGTTCAGTGTCACAGCGCTCTTTTATATAGTCTTTAGCCTCTAAACCCTCCTCGACTACTGTATAAGCCAAAGCATTAAGGATAGTGACATTAGTACCGGGGCGCACAGGCAAATGGTAATCAGCCTTAATATGGGGGGCATCAACTAACTCAATTTTGCGCGGATCAATAACAATTAATTTAGCACCCTCGCGCAAACGGCGCTTAAGCCGTGAACCAAATACTGGATGCGCCTCGGTGGGATTGGCACCCATCACTATCACCACATCCGCTTCCGCGACAGAGGCGAAAGTCTGTGTTCCCGCCGACTCCCCAAGGGTGGTTTTAAGTCCAAAACCGGTGGGTGAATGGCAAACTCGGGCACAGGTATCAACATTGTTGTTGGCAAAGCCGACACGCACCATTTTCTGCACCAGATAGACCTCTTCGTTGGTACAGCGCGACGATGAGATAGCACCAATACTATTGCGACCATATTGCTTTTGAATCGATTTAAAGCGCTGGGCGGTATAATTGATTGCCTCATCCCAGGATACTTCTCGCCAAGCATCGTCGATACTGTCACGAATCATTGGGGTGGTCACGCGATCCTTATGGGTCGCATAACCAAAGGCAAAGCGTCCCTTTACACAGGCGTGGCCCTCATTAGCCTTGCCATCTTTATAGGGGGTCATGCGCACAACCTCGTTACCCTTCATTTCCGCTTTAAATGAGCAGCCCACACCGCAGTAGGCACAAGTCGTAGTGACACTGTGCTCAGGTATCCCAAAATCAATAATACTTTTCTCAGTCAGGGTGGCTGTGGGACAGGCATTAACACAGGCACCACAGGAAACGCACTCGGAATCCATAAAGGCTTCGTTTTGACTGGCGCTAACTTTGGACTCAAATCCACGCCCATCAATGGTCAGGGCAAAGGTTCCTTGAACTTCCTCACAAGCGCGTACACAGCGCGAGCAGACAATACATTTTGATGCATCAAAGGTGAAATAGGGATTGGATTCGTCTTTTTCCGCTATTAGATGATTTTGCCCCTCAAAACCATAGCGCACGGCTCTAAGACCCAGCTCACCTGCGGTATCTTGTAATTCGCAATCGCCATTGGTCGGGCAAGTCAGGCAGTCTAATGGATGATCAGAGATATAGAGCTCCATCACGTTCCTTCGCAAGCGGGCTATTTCGGGCGACTGCGTGCGCACTTCCAGCCCCTCCTCGACTAACGTGGTGCAAGAGGCGGGGAACCCTCGCCTACCCTCAACTTCAACCAAGCATACGCGACAGGAACCAAAGGATTTTAGCTGATCTGTGGCACACAGACGCGGTACTTTAACACCAGATTCAGCGGCTGCACGCATAATGGATGTCCCCTCTGGAACAGTCACCTGCTTGCCGTCAATGGTTAGGGTCACCATTTCTTCACTGGTGCTTATCGGCGTACCAAAATCTTGTTGGGGCTCATAAAACTCTAACATTTCAGCTTTCTCCCAATTGGTTGACCAACATTGTTGAGTCACTCGCAAAGTCACTGGCAAAATGCTTTAAGGCACTGCGCACTGGGTAGGGGGTCATGCCTCCCATAGCACACAGAGAACCATATTCCATTGTATCGCAAAGATCCTGTAACAGGATTAGATTATTATCGCGGTCTTGGTTGGCAACTATGCGATCTATGGTTTCAACACCTCGCACTGCACCAATTCTGCAGGGCGTGCATTTACCACAGGATTCAATAGCACAGAATTCCATAGAGAAACGCGCCTGAGCTGCCATATCCACGCTATCGTCAAAAACCACTACCCCACCATGGCCAATCATGGCTTTAATTTCAGCAAAGGATTCGTAGTCTAGTGGCGTATCCCATTGGGATTCCGGTAAAAATGCCCCTAATGGGCCTCCGACCTGTATGGCACGAATGGGTCGACCGCTAAAAGTACCCTGCCCAAATTCTTCAACTACTTGACGCAATGTAGCACCAAAGGCTAGCTCTACCAGACCGCCGCGCTTGATATTACCCGCTAGCTGTATGGCTAATGTGCCTCTTGAGCGCCCCATACCGAAGTCTCTATAGGCTTCAGCGCCCTTATCCAGCACGGTGGATACCGCAGCTAGGGTTAGTACATTATTGACCACGGTTGGCTTGCCGAATAAGCCTTCAATGGCGGGTAGCGGTGGTTTGGCGCGCACCATGCCTCGCTTGCCCTCAAGGCTATCCAGTAGCGATGTTTCCTCACCACAGATATAGGCGCCTGCGCCCAGTCTTACTTCCAAATTAAATACCTTGCCCGTGCCCTGTATATCAGTTCCCAGATAGCCGGCCTGCTCAGCTCTTTCAATAGCTGTATTTAACAGCTTATGGGCTAGAGGATACTCTGACCGCAAATAGATATAGCCCTGTGTAGCACCCACCGCCAATCCAGCAATTGTCATACCCTCAATCAGTTGATAGGGATCGGCCTCCATTAATAAGCGATCAGCAAAGGTTCCTGAATCACCTTCATCTGCATTACATACAATATATTTCTGCTCGCTAGGGGTATCTAAAACAGTTTGCCATTTAATACCCGCAGGAAATGCCGCGCCACCGCGACCACGCAGACCAGACTCTTTAATTTGATCGACAATTTGCTGTTGAGACAGAGAGAGCACAGCTGTAAGTCCCTCAAAGCCGTTAAGCTGTTTGTAATTGTCTAGGCAAACTGGATCCCCTACTCCAACACGGGCAAAGGTAAGACGCTGCTGAGAGGCTAGATAGGGTATATCACTGACCGGACCCATAGACAGGGGATGCTCATTGGGGTGGTCTAAAACCTAGACAATGGAGCCTACATCTTCAACGGCAACTGGCCCAAGAGCAATGCGGCCCTGATTAGACTCAATCTCGATCATTGGCTCAAGCCAGAATAGTCCTCTAGAGCCATTGCGCACAATGTCAACTGATCGCTTTTGCTTCTCTGTCAATTCAAGCACTTTGTCGGCAATTTGATCAGCCCCCAAGGCAACAGCTGTGGTGTCTTGAGGAACATATATTTTGATCACTGATCTGTTCCTCCATCTAGGTTAGCAATAAGTTGATCAAAGCGGTCACCACTGACTCGTGCATAAATACGGTCATCAATTCGCACTGAGGGAGAACAAGCGCAGTTTCCCAAGCAATACGTAGCTTCTAAAGTAACCTTCCCATCCGCTGTTGTTTCACCATAATCTACCCCCAGAGTATTTTTTGCATGAGCCTCTAAGTCTCTAGAGCCCATAGCCTGACAGGCTTCAGCACGGCAAATATGCACTATATGATCGCCCGTAGGTGCTGTTTTAAAATCATGATAAAAGCTAATAACGCCCTGCACCTCAGCTCTTGAAAGATTAAGTGCTGGAGCGATCACAGCAACGGAATCATCGGGGATATAGCCATATTGCTGCTGGATGGCATGTAATACTGGCAATAGAGCTCCCGGCAGATGCTTTAAGCTATCTACAATTTCTTTCACCTGAGTACTTTGCTTTGTATTTTCCACTGTATTCTTTTAACTTTTTTCAGAATATCTGATCCCAGTTGCACCCTTTTAAGCAGCTAAATACCTGACATATACGAGAAGTTTACCTTTTATGGATAAAATAAAACATTTTTGCCTATGCGCTCATAGATAGTATGAATCAAATTGACTCCATTCAGTTAAAAGAAGTGGTTTATACCTAGTTCTCGCTCATTGCATCGCAATGAAACAATAAGTGTTCAGCGATACATGTCGCAATAAAGAAATAGCTATGATCAAAGTCTGGTAGCATTCTGACTGTGATTAGTGAGTTATCTTGCTTGGCTAGATCAACTAATAAAGGGGTATTTAACTGTTGAGGCAAAAAATTATCTGCCTCACCTTGATCAGCCAAAACAGGTATCTGGGTGGGCGAATCTTAAAGTAACTCAACACTGTCCTATGACAACCAATTACTTTTATCATCACCCAAATAGTGACTAAAGATTTTTTCACCCCATTTTTATATTTTTTATTATTCAGCACCATAATTTACTACCAAACAGGATTAAA
>CAXEWB010000023.1:0-4050 GCA_963999835.1 uncultured Cellvibrionales bacterium
CGGTGTGATTTATTTTGAAGATGTTGATCTGAGCGCCATGTCACCTAGAGGGCGACGAGCCAAAGGTCTTGGCTTTGTGCCCGAGGATCGCCTTGGCCGAGGTGCCGTGTCAGATATGAGTTTGTGGGAAAATGGACTGCTAACCAGTTTTATGCAGTCATTTATCTCTTTAGGAATGCTTAAAAAGGCAAAAATACAACAGTACGCCGATCAGTTAATTGCCGATTATGGCGTCAAATGTGCGGGTAATCATGCACTGGCCAAAAGTCTTTCAGGGGGCAACCTACAAAAATTTATCATCGGTCGTGAAATTCAACAAAACCCCCTGTGTCTAGTGGCTGCACATCCCACTTGGGGCGTGGATATTGGTGCTGCCTCAGCTATTTATGATGCATTAATTGCGTTGCGTGATCGCGGTGCGGCGATCTTAGTTATTTCAGAGGATACCGACGAACTGTTCACCATTTGTGATCGTGTCGGCGCTCTTTTCAACGGTCAACTATCACCAGTAAAACCCATCCAGGACACGTCAATAGACGAGGTAGGTAGATGGATGGCCGGTGTATTTGAGCCAGTGGCGTAACATGCGAGGTTAAGGTAGGAACTTGAGGATGAATGGATGATAAAAGTAAGACTAGAGTCCCGTGCTGAGAAATCGCAACTGCTTGCCTACCTGTCACCCGTTTTAGCTGCGCTTTTGACCTTGATTGTAGGAATGATTCTTTTTACTGCCCTAGGTAAGCCTCCACTGAAGGTGCTACATACTTTCTTTGTCAGCCCCATCAGCGATTTGTATGGACTGGGAGAACTGGCTGTCAAAGCTACACCTATATTACTCTGTGCTATGGGCCTAGCCCTGTGCTATCGGGCTAATGTCTGGAATATAGGCGCTGAGGGGCAGTTGTTGATGGGGGGTCTAATGGGTAGCTGGGCTGCTTTGCAATTCCTTGAAACTCAGGCATTTTGGGTGTTACCCGTGGTATTGATGGCAGGTGTTATGGGTGGCATGGCGTGGGCCGCAATACCAGCTGTGTTAAAAACGCAGTTTAATACCAATGTGATACTGACCACTATCATGCTCAATTACATCGCTCTTAATCTGCTGTTATTTGCAGTACATGGTCCTTTAAAAGATCCCAACGGATTTAACTTCCCTGAGTCAGCACTGTTCCCCGATTGGATATTACTACCGATTCTGTTTGACGGTTCTAGAGTGCATCTGGGGCTGTTGTTAGGTTTGCTATTTACAGGAATAGTATGGGTGCTATTAAGCAAAACCTTTATTGGCTTCCAGATGTCCGTGTTGGGTCAGTCACCTCAAGCTGCTCACTTTGCGGGTTTCAAACAAAAGCGTTTAATATGGTTTGTACTATTGTCCAGTGGTGGGTTAGCAGGTCTGGCTGGGGTTACCGAAGTGACTGGCCCTATCGGTCAGTTAATTCCCCATATATCTCCTGGATATGGCTACGCGGCTATTATCGTTGCCTACCTAGGGCGTCTTCACCCATTGGGTATTCTGTTGGCAAGCGTCTTGATGGCTTTGCTCTATCTAGGTGGAGAAATGGCGCAAATAGAACTGGGACTGCCTCTGGCACTAACCAGTTTGTTCCAAGGTATGTTGCTGTTGTTTTTAATTTCTTGCGATGTACTGATCAACTACAGACTGCGAATTGAAAGATCCTAATATGAGGATGACATGGATATTGACTTAATTGGCAACATATTACATTTGACCCTTCGCGCTGGCACGCCTCTGCTGATCGTTGCGCTCGGTGAATTGATCTGTCAGAAATCAGGTGTTCTCAATCTCGGCCAAGAAGGTATGATGCTGATGGGAGCCGTTACAGGTTTTGTGATTGCCTATGAAACTGGCAACAGTAGTTTGGGGTTCGTTGCCGCGATTATGGCTGGCGTTATGATGTCCTTACTGTTTGGCTTTGTTGTGTTGCATCTGCAAGCTAATCAAGTAGCCAGTGGCTTGGCTCTGACTATCCTTGGCATCGGCTTAAGTGCTTTTATCGGTATGCAATATGTGGGCGATTCAGTTGCCGGTATTGCCACATGGCACTTTTTTGGTTTGAGCGAAATCCCTCTGCTAGGTGATGTACTTTTTTCACATGACATGTTTGTCTATCTCTCAGTGCTGGCAGTTGTTGCACTGTTCTTGTTCCTGAAACATACCCGTGGGGGTCTATTGCTGAGAGCTGTTGGCGAATCCCCTCAATCCGCTCATGCTATGGGTATTGCGGTGATTAAGGTGCGCTATTTAGCCGTTGCATTTGGTGGGGGCATGGCCGGTTTAGCAGGTGCCTATTTGTCACTAGTTATCACACCAATGTGGGCCGAAAATATGACAGCTGGGCGCGGATGGATTGCGCTAGCACTGGTTGTATTTGCCAGTTGGCGGGTGGAGCGGGTGTTGCTGGGCGCTTACCTGTTTGGCTTTATGGGAGTGATGAATATGACCTTGCAGGGATTGGGTGTACCCACATCACCCAACTTACTGGCAATCATGCCCTACGCTGCAACCATTGTTGTGCTAGTGTGGTTGTCTAGGGATCAACGTAAAATGAAGTTACAGGTACCGGTGTCGTTGGCTAAACCCTTCCATCCGGATCATTAACAATCGGAGTGATAATTAATGTTTTTCTTACATAGAAGTCAATTTTTAATCCTAGTTGTTATGTCGATATCATTAATGGGCTGTTCTAAAGATAACACAGACCTGCAAAATAAAGAGTTACTATCAGTTGAGTCAGCGGTAATTAACGATACTACAGGTGCCGACAGTGTATCCCCATTAAAGGTTAGCTTCGTTTATGTCGGGCCAACAGGGGACGCTGGATGGACGTACTCTCATGACAAAGCCCGGCTGTATTTGCAACAAGAGCTGGGTGATAAGATAGAGATCACTTATGTGGAGAATGTGGCAGAGGGTGCTGATTCCGCTCGGGTTATCAGTCAGTTAGCACGCTCTGGTAGCAAGTTAATTTTTGCCACATCATTTGGCTATATGAATCCCACTATATCAGTGGCTAAACGTCATCCCGATGTGATTTTTGAGCACGCAACCGGCTATAAACGCGCCGAGAATGTGGGCACCTACTTTGTACGTGCCTATGAGGGTCGCTATCTGTCAGGTATCGTAGCCGGTAAGATGACCAAGTCCAATGTACTGGGTTATGTTGCTTCCTTTCCTATCCCAGAGGTTATTCGTGGCATCAATGCATTCACTCTGGGTGCACAAAGCGTCAATCCAGATATAAAGGTCAAGGTAGTATGGGCGTCTACTTGGTATGATCCAGGTAAGGAACGTGAAGCTGCCGAGACTTTGATTGGGCAGGGTGCAGATGTGATCACTCAACACACGGACTCTGCAGGTCCTATCAACGCAGCCGAGGCAAACGGTGTTTATGCGATTGGCTACAATTCTGATATGTCCGAGTTTGGTGAAAATGCCCATTTAACAGCAATTGAGCACCGCTGGGGACCTCTCTATTTGGAAAAGACTAAAGCAGTACTGGAAGGTCGCTGGCGCTCAGAAGATGTTTGGCCCGGCATTGCACAGGGTATTATTGACTTATCGCCCATGCATAAGGACGTACCGCAAGAGGTTATCGAGCTAGTTGCTGGCAGTAAATCAGCAATTGCCGAGGGGCAGTTGCATCCATTTTCGGGGCCCATCTTTAACCAACAAGGTGAGACTGTCCTAGCGGCAGGCGCCACTATGTCAGATGCAGATCTCTTAAGTATCAATTGGTATGTTCGCGGAATTGAGGGAGAATTACCTCAATGATCGGAAAATTAGACCGACACTGTCTTTGGCTTAAAAACCCCCTAGCGGTATACGCAGCAGAGGACTGTAGCGGTGGTGTGGTCGTAGCTGATGACAAAATTGTTGAGCTGGTGGGCAAGGGACAGCAACCCAGCATGCCCATTGATCGTGTTTTCGATGCCTCACGCCTGGTGCTTTTACCCGGCTTGGTCAACACCCATCACCATTTTTATCAGACCCTAACGCGGGCTTTCCCAGACGCAATGGACAAACAA
>CAXEWB010000024.1:0-5645 GCA_963999835.1 uncultured Cellvibrionales bacterium
TCTTTATAGGTTGATGTAACTGAAAATGAACCGCGTGAATAAGTAGGTGCAACATACAGATACACACCACTCTTAAACTCGAACTGACTACGTATGGATAAAGTTATTAAATTGTCGATTTTCGTGTCCAATTTTAATTCTACTTTGTAGTAGTCATATGAATAGGAATCATACTGAGTATCACTACCAACACCAAGGCCGACCCTAACCTCTGGGATTAGGTAAAAGTTATCACGAATATTAATTTTATAACCAAGCGACCCGACTATAGCCCCTAGGTTAATGCTCTCGCTATCAAATTCATCTGCGAGATTGAGATAGCCTACACCTCCAACCCATTCCCTTTTGGCTTGACTATCTTCAGCTGAAGCTGTTAGTGAAAAAGTAGTTAATGAAATGAAAGCAAGTAATGCTATTGTGATTGAGTTTTTCATTGTGATTTCCCTTCGCTCTATTAAAAGCAACTACCAGATGCGAGCGATTAGACATCCAATAGCGAAGCATTGATTTCCCAAATGGCGATTAATCCCTTATTTACTAACGAATTATGGGTATTTAATCTTCAATACTAGTTCAAGTTGACAGATTGTCAAATTTGTCAGCGGGATTGGAGGAAAATTTTTAATTGCGAATAATTATCATTTAGGTAAAATGCGCACTATCTTTCAAGCATCCCAACTATTTATTACTCCAATAAGTGACGCCAGTTATGAAAAATGTACTTAAAATTTTTAATGTTTGTATTTTATTAGTCCTTCTTATCGATAGGGCTTATGCGGACGAAGTCAATATATATACCTCGAGACACTACGACTCTGATCCTGCACTGTATTCTGAATTTACCGAGAGAACAGGCATTCGCGTAAATATTGTTTCTGGAAAGGGCAATGCTTTATTGGAAAGATTAAAAGCAGAGGGCAAGAATTCGCCTGCTGATATCTTTTTTACCGTTGATGCAGGCAATTTGTGGCGAATTCAAAAGGAGGGATTCTTCAAGCCGATTAACTCAGACTTAGTTAAAAACGTCGTTCCAGAGAATTTAAGGGGTCCCAATGATGAGTGGATTGCCATCGCAAAGCGCGCCCGAGTGATTTATTACAACCCCGAGTTTATCTCACCACGTGAGATCGAAAACCTTACCTATGAAGATTTGGCTGATCCAAAGTGGAAAGGCAAAATAGCGATTAGAAGTTCGAGCAACATGTACAATCAATCCCTTGTTGCATCCCTGTTATCCCATCATGGTGTTGAGTTTACCGAACAGTGGGCAAGGAGCTTGGTCTCTAATTTTGCTAGAAAACCTCAGGGCAATGATCGCGCACAAATAATCGCTGTTGCCAATGGTGAGGCAGCACTCGCTGTAGCCAATAGTTACTATGTCGGTATTATGCTCTCTGGTCAGTCAGGAGAAGAGCAACGCGCCGCCGCAAAAAAAGTAAAAATCCATTTCCCCAATCAGAGTGATCGTGGTACTCACATCAATATCAGTGGTGCCGGAATCTTGAAGAATGCTCCAAATCATGACAATGCCATCAAGTTTCTAGAATTTTTACTTTCAGAAAAAGTACAAAACTACATGATTAATATTTCCTATGAATACGCGGTGCTAGATGGCATTGATCCGCACCCGTCGATAGCTTCTTTCGGTACTGGGTTTAAAGAGGACAGGACATCGGTCGCAGAATACGGTGAATTTAACACTGATGCGGTCAAGGTGATGGATAGGGCTGGTTGGCGGTAATTAAATCTATATTTGCCCTTTGCTGTCGTGGAATTTGAACAATAGGGAAGACGATGTCTAGACTTTCGGTATCAGCTGTGTGGCAGTTTCTGCCCTACCTAGTATTGGCACTATTTATATTGCCGGTGCTGGTAATCTTGTCCAGTCTATTGGGTGAATGGTCAGATAACTGGTCACATATTTATAACTATGTTTTATTTGATACTGTGACCAATTCATTGATTTTGATGGCCGGTGTGTCAGTCCTGGTTGTTATTCTGGGCACAACGACTGCATGGGTAGTTACCAACTATGACTTTGTTGCTAGAGATGTCTTTGAGTGGGCCCTTATCCTGCCCTTATCCATACCACCTTACATTCTCGCTTACACCTTTACGGGGTTATTTGACACCTACGGAACAGCCAACAACCTTGTAAGAGATCTACTAGGTCTACAACAAAATTTTGCCCTTTTTCCAAATGTGAGAAATATCGGAGGTGCTATTACTGTATTTGCATTTACGCTATATCCCTATGTTTATCTGGTGGCCAGATCGGCTTTTTTAAATCAGTCGCGATCTATGTTGGAAGCGGGCACAATGCTAGGCCTAAATAGACTTCAAATTTTCTATAAATTGGCATTACCCATCGTCAGACCAGCCATCTTTGCAGGCCTTATGCTCGTCTTGATGGAGACACTATCGGATTTTGGTGCTGTCGAACATTTTGCCGTCCAGACCTTTACAACAGGGATCTTTAGAACTTGGTATGGTATGTATGATATTGATACAGCTATGCAACTAGCGTCTCTACTTTTACTCTTTGTAAGTGTCTTTTATATCCTTGAAAAATATGCCAGGAACAACGCCAAATACACCAGTAGTTCTTCCACGTTTAAACCCACTGCATGCCACAAATTACAGGGATTTAAAGCAGGCTTTGCCTTTGCGGTGTGTTTTGTGCCTATTTTTATAGGGTTTATATTGCCTGTGCTAGAATTAGCTGTATGGGCGATTGATTATAATTTGAGTTTTTTTGATCAGAGGTTTCTGCGCGCCGCTATAAATACAATCTCACTGGCAATTTTTTCGGCACTGTTATGCACAACAATCTGTTTGCTGGTGAGTTTCTCGGTTCGTTTGCAAAAACATAGATACTCTAGGCAAGTAAGCCCTCTCCTCTCCTTGGGCTATGCTGTCCCAGGACTTATTCTCGCTGTAGGCATTGTTAAATTATTTGCTTGGTTGGATAACACATTATTGAGTCATACTGACATTGCACTCACTGGGAGCTTAATTGGTTTGGTCCTCGCCTATATCATCAAATCTTATGCATTGGCTAACTCATCCATAGATGCCGGCTACGAGAGAATAAGTACGTCAATGGATGACTCCGCTCGTATGCTTAAATCAAAGGGCTTTAACATGCTAAGAAGAGTCCATTTCCCTCTGCTGAAAGCCAGTTTCTTGACCAGCATGTTACTGGTTATATCCGAAGTTGTTAAAGAGTTGCCAGCCACCCTAATACTGCGGCCATTTAATTTCGATACTCTGGCTGTATCAACTTATATCTACGCAGCAGAGGAGAGAATGACACAGGCATCAGCACCGGCAATGGCGATTGTTTTGGTAGGCTTAATACCCATTATCATTTTGACCAAAATGATAAAATCATCACGACCTGCAAGAGAGGGCTCATGACACTCGTGCTAGAGATTTCTGATCTTAGTCATGCTTATGGAGAGCAAAACACTGTTTTGCAAAATATAAATCTTCAGGTTGATGCAGGTGAAATCATTTCAATTCTAGGACCCTCAGGGTGTGGTAAGACAACTCTACTGAGGATCATCGCTGGGCTAGAAAATCACCTTAATGGAAGTGTCAAAATCAATGGCAGAGAGGTTTCAGGCCCTAATCACTCGATACCGCCTGAACAGAGGAATATCGGGTTGGTTGTTCAAGAAAGAGCCCTTTTTCCCCATCTAACTGTTGAAAACAATGTGCTATTCGGAATACAAACCCAAAAAAATAAGATGGATATTGCAGCGGAGCTTATGCAGCTATTTAGAGTCGATCATTTAAAAGATAAATATCCTCATGAAATTTCCGGTGGCGAACAACAGCGCGTTGCCTTAGCAAGATCAATGGCGCCAAGCCCTAATTTGCTTTTACTGGATGAGCCGTTCACTGCCCTTGACGAAAAACTAAAAATGGCATTACACAAAGAAACCAAAAAGATATTTAAAGAAAAAGCACTAACGGTTGTGATTGTTTCCCATGACATGCAAGAAGCACAGTTTTTCTCAGACAGAATTTTCACTATTGATAACGGCAAAGCCTTAAAAATAGGCTAGCCACTTATTCGCCGTATGCGCACAGTTGGCCCAGTCTTTAGTCAGTGACTGCCTACTACGAGAGCATGATCAATTTAAAAGACCCATTACTTGCCAGAAGATTTATGTGGTCAAAGTAATTCGCGGCTTTTTGTTCTAGTGGAATAAAACGGTTAACGACAAATAATGCTTTCCCAGATTTTTTGAGTAGCCTTTTAGTGTTGCTTAAAAACTTAATCGATAGAGCGCCATCAATAGCAAAGCCACTGTGAAAGGGCGGATTGCAAAGAATGGTGTCAAAGGTTTCAGAAATCTGATTGCCAGCATCGGCACCAATGACATCCCAACTAGCTTTATCAATGGCACCGAGATTTTCTCTGGTTGCCAATAGGGCTGCAGCATTATTATCAGTGGCAACTAAACGCTCAAACCCCTGTTCCATGGCTTGAAGAGACAGATAACCGTAGCCACAACCCAGATCAAGCACTGACCGAGGAGGTTTTTTAAAGCCCGCTAAGAACTCTGCTAGATAATCAACTAGAAATTGACTGCCAAGATCAATTTTATTCCAGCCAAAGATGCCTGGCTTGCTCTGAAAGGTCAGATTTACTTTAGTTTGCACAGGTCTCAACTGAGGGTAATCTTTGTCATCAAGTGCGCTGCCATCCAATTGATTGAGTTGTATAGCAGCTGTATAGGCGTTGCCATCTTTTTCTGTGCTAACAGAGTCGTCAAATAACTGGCCGGCCTGTTTTACATAAGTTTTAATGCCGTCATTTTTCTGGCCGCTCAACAGCAGTGTTGCGCTCGGTTTAAGCAGAGTTCGGGCACAGTTGATAACGTGATGACTGGTTGCCCGCTCTTTGGAAACCCTGTACAACATGCCATCCAAACTTTGTTGTGGAAGGCTAGAAAAGTCAAAATCATTGAAAGTGCAGGCTAAACCAGCAGTTTGAACTGCTTCGGCAATATCAATTCGGTTGCTAAATATCAGCGGTGTTTTTCCATCAGAGCCACTGAGGGTTGACCAATTCACGGCATACCAGTTTTCGTCAGCGACAATCATCCAGTTGCCATGCAACTTTGGCATTTTTTTTAGTAGCAGACCTACGGATGTATCGGGCGTGATGCTCATTGAATAGATGCTACCTCAGTGTCACTCAGGGGTCGGTAATCGCCCGGCTCAAGTAATGGATCAAGGACTATATCGCCGATCTGAAATCTGTGTAGATTTGTCACCTGATTACCCAGTGCCTCCATCATACGTTTAACTTGATGATACTTTCCCTCGCTGAGGGTTAAGTGAATATGATGGGTGCTGATCACTTCCATTGTGGCGGGTAGGCATCGGCGTTTCTCTCCCTGCAAAACAATCCCTGCACGGAGTTTTTTCGCATAATTTTCAGTCACAGGATTTAACAGTTCGACAGCATAGGTTTTTTTACAATCTGATTGGGGTGAGGTTAAACGATGATTCCAATGACCATCATCAGTAATCAAAAGTAGGCCTGTTGAATCTATATCTAAACGGCCAGCGATCTGTAATTGATCACTGCGATGTTCATAAATTAATGAAAGGGCAGTTGGGTTAAA
>CAXEWB010000025.1:0-2881 GCA_963999835.1 uncultured Cellvibrionales bacterium
CTTGGGATCAGAGTGTGCAAAAGCAAGCTGTACTCAATCTTAAGCTCAATACTGGCAAAGATAGGCTGTATTTACGAGGGCAGACAGGATATCAAGGAAATTTACTTGATTTTAATAACATGTATGCGTTAACAGATGATATAAGTGTAGCAGATGATCCATTACTCCATGTTCATGGAGCCTATAGTCTGATTTTAGACAAAGCAGAGACGAGTAAAGCCATTCAAATTAAAGATATTGGTAGAGTAAAATGGGTAGCAGACACCCAAGCTCAGGTCAACACCCAAGATTATGGAGCTGGACTATATGTCAGCGGGGAGAGTACGCCAACATCTATTATTATAGCTCCAGAGAAAAACGCATGTTTTGATATTAAAGCCAGTAATAATACAGGAGGTATAGCAATACGGCATGCAGGATTGCAATTAGATTCCAGTCACGGCTACATAAGTAGCAAGAGTGAGAAAAAAAGCGCGTTGCATTGGCAGGTAGGCGATCTTATAAATGGACAGGAGATTATAAAAGGCAAGAATCGCATTACATTACATTCAGCAGGGCAGCAGTCATCGGTTGTATTCCAAAACATAGGCCATGACGATGATATTTTACGGTTAGAAGGGAAGCTATATTTATCTTCTAGCACGGATGCACCTGCTTTGACAGTGTATACGGATCAAATGCATGCACAAAAAATGGTGTTACAAGGTGAGGCTAGCATGCGCACACAGGGGCCCTATGCAATAGTTTCTGAACTAGAAGAAAATTATTTTCTCTCTACAGGGAGGTCTACACTAGATAGTTACGGTGATGAGGCGATTGGCTTCATCACCGCTCCAAAAAAAAGTAATAAAAAGGAGATATCTGCATGGTTCTTGCCAGATGGAGATATTAGCCTATCTGAGCAAGGTAGCCTAGTTTTTACAAAGGGTTTGAACAATAAATCTACTTGGAGTCTCACAGCACATGGTAAGAATACCATAGGGCATGTACCACAAAAGATAGATGATAATACTAAAGTGACTACCCACATGGAATCAAGCATTGTAGAGGCAGAAAGTGGCTGGATGTGCGACGGGGAAAAACAGAAGTGCACAATGTTCGCAGAGAATACTATTTTTTATGCTAGAAAAGGGCCGAGTTTTAGTCTAAAAAATATGAAGCCAGATCATTATATGAAAATAACAGATAAGGGTTTTAATATATTCATTAGTAAGTCATCCATTGCTGGGGAAATTATAGATAATTCGGGTAAAGTTGACTTAACTGGGACTGCTTTTTTCTCAAATACCAGCTTAGCCTCAGTAAACCAAGATCAGACATGCAAGTCTCAGTGGTTAGAGGATATGCTTGATAAGCCAAAAGATAGTAAAATATTTTTGGATGCAGCAGTTGAGAGTAATGTATCAGGCAGATTTGGTGCTGCGTTATGGCTGAACCGGTCATCTAATATTAAGCTATTTAATACAATGTTAGTTGGACAGGGAAAGGGGTCTAGTGCACTTGTTTTTGACCAAGGGTTTACAAAAAATCAGATAGAAGACATTCTACAAACCCAGGATAATAGAAGTATGACCGGACAAGTAGATCTATCTGGTCACCATGGTGCTTTCGGTATCACTGGAGATAATACAAAGTTAATACGCTGGGATGAAGGTGATATTTTCTTAGGTCACAAAGCGAATAGTCTATTTTTTAGCACAGGGAAAAATGCGCCTGCTTTAATATTTTCACCCCAAGACCCATCTAGAAATGGCCAATTAGTTAGCCTTAACAACTGTGGGGTAATTGCGAGTCAATCAACTGCAATTGATATTGCGCCCATAGCGATGGAAAATCTAGGCGAGGATGTCAAATTAGATAATTATTATATAGATATAAAAAATTCTACAGTTGTTGCGGGTCGAGAAACTGGCTCCATAGCATTATCAGATGAAAAGATTATCAATCCGAAAAGAATAGCAAGTATTCCTGCTGCGATTAAGGTACAAGTACCTTTGCCGGGCCTAGGAAACGGACAGGTCGAGCGAGAAAAGGAGCAAAATAGGTTTTCTGCACTGCCTTTAGAGATAGATCTATCTGGATCAGATATTTACAGTGGTGGGCGTACAGCTCTAGATTTTAGTGAAAACAATCTTGGTCTATCATCAATTAAGGTAGTTGCAGAGAAAAAAGCAAGGATAATACAGGTGAATGATAGAGACAAAGCAGGTTATGGCATTAAATTTGCAACTGGGCAATTAGCCATACTATCTCATCCAAACCTTGAAGATAGGTATCGTGTAATGCCACGGTTAGAGGGTGTTTTTTACTTTCATAAAAGTGGTCGTGGAGCAGCGTTACTAGTGCATGGTTTAGATAAAGAGCAGATCAGTTTAGAGGGAAATCTTTGTTCGACATCTTCATCTTTATCGATGGATCTTGCAGATGGCGCAACAGGCATTAGCCTAGATTATCTACAGATGAATACAAAGAAAACATGGGGGACTTTTGCAACAGGTAGTGTAGTCGGAGTGAAAAACATAGATATGCAATTATCTGGTGACACTACTACCGCGATTGCGTTACATCATACAACGGGAATGATGATCACAGGTAATTTACATATTACAACTGCTCAACCAGGCTATGGTCAGCGAGGTATTTGGATTTATGATAGCGATACGAACATTAAAGGGTACTCGCCGTTATCAGATATCATCGAGACATCCTACCAGGATGGAAATTGGTTTTTAAATAATCGCTTCACATCACAGGATTTCACTAAGCATATAGAAAAAAATTATAGGTTAGATAAAAATGAAAGCACAGATTTCAACAAGCATTCAAACACAGGGTCATTTATTCATATCGACAGCAAAGAAGTAGGGGCTACAAGTTACCA
>CAXEWB010000026.1:0-2168 GCA_963999835.1 uncultured Cellvibrionales bacterium
CCTACTGCAGTTCCCCGTCGGCCAGCAAAGCCAATCTGTGCCTCTATCAGCAGTGTTTGCAGCGTTTCCGTATCAAATGTCAGGGGAGTCTGAAGGTAGGCCCGCTCGCCAAATAAAATAAGTCCCAGGCGATCCCCCTGACGTTGCGCAACAAATTCTCCCACCACTGATTTGACGGCCACCAGACGGTTGACTGTAGAGCCTCCAATACGCATATCCTCCTGTTCCATACTGCCCGATACATCCACTGCCAATAACAGATCGCGACCACTGGTTGGCAGGGCTACGGGCTCGCCAACCCAGACCGGTCTTGAGAGGGCAGTGAGCGTCATTAACCAGCACAATAAGAGTAATAGTCTGAGTAGTAGGCGTTGCCAATTTGAATCGGCCGAAGAGCCTTTATGATTCTCGGCAATTGACGACAGAGCCGGTGCTACAAGTGCCCCTGTATTTATATCTATTGGGCTCCTGTACCACCTGTATAGCATTGGAACAGGTGCTAGCGCCAAAACCCATGGCCATATCAACTCTAACACGGTGGCAAATGCTCCCATTGGACCCTATTGGGGTGTTTTCTAATCCATAGTTTGGCACTGGAAAAAAAGTCTTCGGCTACAGGCGCTATGCTAATTTGTTTGGCGTAAAGCAGTGTTTCAAGATCGTCGGGGATATGTTGAAAAACGGGTTTCTTGCAGGTAGTGCTTAAAAGTCTTAGCAACTGGTTGCTATTTAGGTTTGCAAAAGATCGATCTGGATAGGCGCTAATGGCGGTGCGCTTTATGAGTTCGAGAAGCGCAACAAGTTGTTTCTGTCCCTGTAAATCCTCAATCTGCTCAAGATGTACTAGCGCTTGACGTCGGTAGAGTCTTGTTCGATGGCGCTTGACTAACATTAGGCAGACAGCACAGGCCGCTACGGCTATAAGGAAAATAACAATCCACCATCCCGGGGCTAGAGGCCACCATGAGATAGGCTCGGGTAAATGGATATCACGTAAATTAGCGAGGGGATCTGGATTCATAGCTTAATAAGTTACTCAATGGTTGTTGATGCGCCCCGCACCTCGGCGTCCATAGGCTTTTGCCAGAGTGTTCATAACAGATTCAGAGGTTTCAAATGTAAGATGACCTGAGAACAGTTGCTCGCTAAGTTTGCGTAATTGTTCAGTGCGACGAGTAAATTGTTGTGCATAGCGCTGTCGCAGCTGTGTATTGCCAGTATCAATGCTTGTTTGATGGTTGCCATCACTCACCGCATAAATGGCGGGTGTGGGGAGCTGAGTCTCCAGAGGATCAAAAATATGGCAAAAATTAACATTACAGTGACGACCGAGCTCAAATAGGTGGCGCTCACAGTCGCTATTTAGATCATAAAAGTCACTGACCACAAAAATAGTACTTCCCGGCAGTGCAAAGCGCCTTGATTCCTCTAGAACATCGGCTAAGTTGTACTTATTTTGTTGGCTATCTAATAAGGCAGCGCTGTATTCCTGAAGCCCATGGATAAATTGCAAAACAGCATGATGACTGCGTCGGGATTTGATATCGAGCTGATTCTGCGCGCCAAAAATAAGACCACCAACACGGTCGTTGGCACTTAACCCAGCCCAAGCTAAGGCTGCAGCGACTTCACAGGCGACCACTGATTTAAGGCGTTGACTACCAAAAAACATGCCACTTCTGAGGTCGCATATAATGAGAACTGGTCGCTCACGCTCTTCAATAAAAATTTTAGTGTGGGGTGCCTGAGTGCGCGCAGTTACGCGCCAGTCAATGCTGCGAACATCATCCCCAGGCTGATAGATCCTTACCTGATCAAAGTCCATCCCGCGGCCACGAAAGCGTGATCTATGCCCACCAGCCAACATCTGCCGCGCCTGAATTTTAGGAAAGCTAGTCAATTCTCTGGCGCCGTAGCGTAATTTAATGAGAGCGTTGAGATCGGCGACAGCGGGATTCTCAGAACTTAACGAATTGATCATAGCTACGATTAGGCTGAGGGCACTGTAGTAAGAAGTTGATCAATGACTTTGTTGGCGCTAATTCCGCCGGCCTCGGCCTCGAAACTGAGAATCAAGCGGTGTCGCAAGACATCGTGAACCACAGCGCGAATATCATCGGGCGTTACAAAATCTCGTTGATTGAGCCAAGCATGGGCACGACTGCAGC
>CAXEWB010000027.1:0-3865 GCA_963999835.1 uncultured Cellvibrionales bacterium
CCCCTTTAGAAATAACCATGCATTAAAGGCACTCATGGTGGGTCCTGCCGCGCGCAGGAAGCCCTGTATCTGCTCAATTAATTCAGCATTACCCACTAACGCACCACCAAGCGCTCGCCCCTGTCCATCGATGTATTTAGTTGCGGAATGTACAACAATATCTGCACCCCACTGCAAGGGTTTTTGCAATATCGGCGTGCAGAAGCAGTTATCCACAACAAACAGTGCATTGGCCTTTTTCGATAATTGACTCAGGGACTCAAGGTCAGCAATTTCCGAGAGAGGATTGGACGGCGTCTCACAAAATAACATGCGCGTATTGGGTTTAATCGCAGCTTGCCAAGCGCTTAAGTCTGCAAGTGCTACATAGGTGACGTCGATACCAAATTTAGTAATGTACTTGTCAATCATCACTCGTGTACTGCCAAACACATCTCGCGAACAGACAATATGGTCGCCAGCTTTCATTAAGCCCATAATGACGGATAGGGTGGCGGCCATTCCAGAAGCAGTGGCCACACACTGTTCACCACCCTCTAGAGCTGCAAGCCTATGCTCAAACGTGCGTACCGTTGGATTGGTGTAACGCGAGTAGATATTGCCCTCTACCTCATTGCTGAAGCTTTGTGCAGCCATCTGCGCACTCTCAAACACATAACTTGAGGTAAGAAATAGCGCTTCAGAGTGCTCATTTTCTCTGGTACGCTGATAACCACCCCGAATAGCAATGGTTTGTTGCCGGTAGTTTTTTTGTTTATCTGTCATTCAATAGTGACCTTAGATTAGGCATGACTGTTATTGTGAATGCCTATAACTGATTGCTTTTTGCTCTCTGCGGCTGTCTTATCCTTCTCTTTGGCCGCGTCGTTTCGCCGTGCTTCAATACGACCCAGATAGCTTTTGTCCACATCGCCAGTGATATAATCGCCATCAAAAACCGAACACTCAAAGCGCTTAATATCTTTATTCCCCTCAAATCCTGAGGCTATCAAATCTTGCAGATCTTGATAGACAATCCAATCGGCACCAATAATTTCTCCCACTTCCTCATCCGTACGACCATGGGCAATCAGCTCATTGGCCGAGGGCATATCTATACCATAGACATTGGGATAACGAACCCCAGGCGCTGCTGAGGCCATATACACTTTTTTTGCGCCTGCTTCACGAGCCATTTGAATAATCTCTTTAGAGGTGGTTCCGCGCACGATAGAGTCATCCACCAGCATCACATTTTTGCCAGCAAATTCTAGTTTCACTGCATTTAACTTCTGACGGACTGACTTCTTGCGCTCTTTCTGTCCGGGCATAATAAATGTTCTACCGATGTAGCGATTTTTCATAAATCCTTCCCGCAACTTAACGCCCAAACTCTCGGCAAGGGCCTGTGCGGAAACACGGCTGGTATCGGGTATAGGTATTACAACATCAATATCATGCTGAGGCCTTTCCCGAAGTATTTTATCAGCGAGCTTTTCACCCATTCGCAGTCGACACTTATAGACAGAAATGTTGTCAATCAGCGAATCGGGTCGAGCAAAATAGACATGCTCAAAGATACAGGGCACCAACTGATTGTTCTGTGAACATTGCTGCAGGTGTAATTGACCCTGTTTATTTACAAACAGCGCCTCGCCAGGCTCGAGATCTCTGATCAAATCAAATCCAAGGTTGTCCAGTACTACTGACTCTGAAACTACCGCATACTCATTACCCTTATCTGTGCGACGAACACCAAAGCAAAGCGGTCTTATGCCATTGGGATCGCGAAAGGCAAACAGACCATAATTAGCAATTAAGCCTACCACCGCGTAGGCACCACGACAGCGCTTATGTACATTAGACACAGCGCTAAAAACATCTTCACTGGCGGGCTCTAATTTGCCACATAATTGCAGTTCATGGGCAAACACATTGAGTAAGACTTCTGAATCAGAATCCGTATTTAGGTGACGCAGATCGGTGCGGAATATATGCTCGCGTAGATCATCGTCGTTGGTGAGATTACCATTGTGCGCCATACAGATGCCGTAGGGCGAGTTTACATACAAAGGCTGCGCTAGGGCTGGACCAGAGCTGCCGGCTGTGGGATAGCGCACGTGCCCTACCCCCAGTTTGCCCACTAAACGCAACATATGACTCTGCCGGAAAACATCCCGCACCAATCCATCGCCCTTACATTGGTGCAACTCCCCATCCTGTTCAGTCACAATACCTGCTGCATCTTGTCCACGATGTTGAAGCACTGTCAATGCGTCATAAAGGCGCAAGTTGACAGGCGATTTTCCAGAAATTCCCACTAGACCACACATGAGCTAAATCCAACTGGTTATAAGTTGTTTTAAATCAGACACTACCTGTTTCCCCCAACCTTCAAAACCCTCAAAGATGGGTATCAAAGTCGATTGTTGCCACCACAGATCCTGCTCTACTGGCACTGCTTTGGGTAATATTATCACTATCGCCAAAACAATGAGTAACCCTCTGAAGATACCAAATACTAAGCCCAGCGTTCTATCTGTTCCCCCCAGTCCCGTAGAGTCAATGAGTTTACTCAACATAAAATTAACAATAGCGCCTAACAGCAAAGTACCAACAAATAAACTACCCCAGGCCACCAACTGACGCATTGAAGCCAAATCGATCATATTGACCAAAGAAACTGCTACTGTATCACCGAAAGTCATCGCCACGGTAAATGCCGCCATCCAGATAATCAGTGACATAGTTTCTTTAACAAACCCTCGCACAAGACTGATCAATCCGGAGATCACAACAATGGCTATAATGCCTATATCTACCACTACTATTTCCATAACCACTATCAGCTACTTGGGACAGACTGTTGATCAGGGTACATAGTTTATTACAATTGAGTTTGTAGCTAACAACTTATCGACTTTTTCTTTATCAGCCAAAACTCGACGCCGGTCCAACTTAGGCCCAATATACACGCGATGAAGAGTTTTACCCTCTATTTCGACCGGCTTTTTGAAGGCCTTAAAGTTTTTACCCCGCAGAGTTTCAGTTAATTCATTGGCTTTAGACTGCTCAGAAAAGCTGCCTACTTGTAACACCCATGCACGGGGTATACCTGACTCATCTAAGCCATAATTTTTATCTTTTGATTCACTGGAAGGTAGCGATCTAGCAACATCAAAAATTGCCGCTGTTTGCTGATTATTTGCTGAGTCTGGCCGCTTGGCTATTGGGATATCTAGCGCGTTAATTTCTGGCGCAGGAGGGATCAGAGAGGTGCGATCTATACGCTGTGGATCAGCAAAATCAAACACTAGGGGTAATAAAATCAAACCCAACGAAGCCAAGACTATGACGCCCACAATTCGCTGTTTCAGACCATTACTCACTTGATACCTCTGCTGAAATTATTTCCATCACCCTAGCTACGGTATGGAATGAGCCAAAGACGACTATCTTATCATCACTGCTCGCCTCAGATAGCGCTTCAAGGAACGCCTCTTTGACAGTGGCAAAAAGCGATGCATCTATACCTCTATTGTATAACAGTTTTAACAGAGAGTGTCCTTTCGCTGCCCGCGAAATACCCTCCAATTCAGCAATTTTCCAACTATCGATTGCCCTAGATAACGCATCGACCATAGCCGACCAGTCCTTATCATCAAGGACCGATGCCACAGCGATTATTTTTCCAGACTGCCCTTGCCCTGGTGCATATTGCAGGCACTGCCCAAGCGCAAACGCAGCTGCAGGGTTGTGAGCAACGTCCAAAATAATTTTTTTACCCTGGTATGTATATTTTTGCTGGCGCCCGTCAAGACTTATATCGGTCAGAGCTGAGCAACACTTGTCGCTATCCAGTAGGATACCAGCACAGACTAATGCC
>CAXEWB010000028.1:0-4550 GCA_963999835.1 uncultured Cellvibrionales bacterium
GTGTATCATGTTTACCCGCCATCAAAGAACCAAAGTTGCCCTTTATGCCGGCGACAATATTGCGCTGTTTAAATGTCTGTCCATCAGTATTGCCCTTACTGCAGTCGCCATCATCAGCGCAAATTTCAAATTCTGCTTGATAAAAAACCTCTAAATTATCAGAGATCTTAGTGGCACCTTTAAAGCCTAGTCGTGAGGCATTACTGTTGAGCTCCCAGGCATCGTCAGCACCGTTATCGGCATTGACCAACGAGATATTTAGTTTACCGTAAACTTTGCCATCGATTGGCCCCTCGGCAACTGCCATAGGCGCTAAACTGACAAGTGTTGAAGTCGTGGCTGTAAGCAATAATTTTTTCATATCGTATCCCCAAAATAATAGTGTTATGGGTGTTCACCCGCTGCAGTTGAAATAGCTAATATGACAACTAGGTGATAAATATATGAAAGAAATATGACATTAATATGACAGTCCGTATAATCTCGATAATAAGATCTAAACATAATTAGATTGTCATATTTCTGTCATATAACTTTAATAAGGTGCTCTTATCTTAATTAAATAATGCAACATAATTCTCAGATCTGCACCAGTATAGGAGCTTACAATGAAAAAAATATGTACCTTATTTGCGATTAGCCTATCGCTGTTATCTTTTGCAATCGCACCCACTGCAATGGCAAGAGAGTCAGTTGAAGTGGTGGGTTCCTCCACCGTTTACCCCTTTGCTACCGTAGTCGCTGAGCGTTACGGGCGAGCCAGTGGCATGCCGACACCAAAAATTGAATCAACCGGTTCCGGTGGTGGTATGAAGCTATTCTGCTCTGGTATTGGTACCAACTATCCCGATATTACCAATGCCTCGCGGCGCATAAAAATGTCTGAGTTTAAAAAATGCCAAGCTAATGGTGTTAAAGACGTGATTGAAGTTCATATCGGTTATGACGGTATTGTGATCGCCAACTCGACTGACACTGATGTCATGGAACTCACTCGAAAAGAAATCTTCCTTGCCTTGGCAGCCATGGTGCCTGGTGCAAAAGAGGGTGAGTTAATCGAAAATCCCTATAAAACTTGGAGTGATGTTAATCCGGAACTGCCCAATACAGCCATTGAAGTTCTCGGCCCTCCCCCCACTTCTGGCACCAGAGATGCCTTCGCTGAACTGGCTCTTGAGGGTGGTTGCAAAGCGTTTGCTTGGATTAAAGCACTGGAGAAAACGGACAGCAATGCCTATAAAGAAATTTGTCACACTGTACGTGAGGACGGCAGCTACATTGAAGCAGGTGAGAACGACAACCTAATCGTGCAAAAGCTCAATGCCAACCCTGCTGCTCTGGGTGTATTTGGCTTTAGCTTCCTAGACCAAAACGCTGATAAAGTTCAGGGCGCCCTAATAGAGTCGGTAGAACCTACATTTGATTCGATTGCCGATAAAACCTATCCCATATCGCGGCCGTTATACTTTTATGCCAAAAAAGCTCATGTCGACGTAGTGCCCGGCATTATGGGGTACCTCAACGAATTCACTAGTGAAAGAGCTTGGGGTGAAGATGGATATCTGGCTGAAAAGGGTATGATACCTCTGCCGATTGCCGAGCGAAGGGCAATGGCTGAGAGTACCAGATCATTGACACCCATGACAGGCAATGAACCATTGAAATAATTGTAATATGTTGTCACAGTACAACCCGGTCCAAAAGGCTGGGTTGTTTTGTTTTATTTTGATATCTTTTTCCTATGGTCGCTTCTAGTATTTTTTTGTTGACGTTAAGTCTGGGTATCTTCGCCTTTTACTTGGGGCGTGGTCGCTCACTGACGATTGCTGGACCCCTAGGCGGCATTCAGCATCTTCATTCGCTGCCCAGTTACTATGGATTAAACGTCATGCTTTGGTGTGCACTGCCACCGTTTGTGCTACTAATACTTTGGTTAATTTTTGACGATTTGGTGATCAATAGTATGGTTCTCAGTGCTTTGTCTGAGCAGGTAAGTATCAGTGATGGGACAGACTATAATCTGATCATTAACAAAATCGCCAATATCTCCGATGGCGTTATCCCTGCCCAGGGCCAGCCACAAAGCCTATTGGCTGCAGCCAGTCATATGACAGCGCTAAAAAGCTTATCCCAGTGGGTACTGACTGCCCTCTGTGCGATTCTTGCGTTGGCAGGACTCTTCTTTGGCTGGCAAAAAGTGGCTCCTGATTACAGAGCGCGTCAGTCAGTAGAAAGGGTCATGCAAAGTCTGCTACTTGCCTGTGCTTGTTTGGCCATTTTCACTACTGTGGGTATTGTTCTATCAGTACTCTTTGAGTCGGTTCAGTTTTTTAAGTCGATACCCTTTTTTGATTTTGTATTTGGCTTGGACTGGAGCCCCCAGACTGCGATCCGAGAAGATCAGGTGGGATCATCCGGTAGCTTTGGCGCTGTGCCGCTGTTTACTGGTACCCTAATGGTGTCCGCTGTGGCTATGGTTGTCGCTGTACCCATTGGCTTAATGTCAGCCATTTATTTGGCCGAGTATTCGAGCAACAGAGTGCGTACCTATGCAAAACCGGCACTTGAGGTATTGGCTGGCGTCCCCACGGTTGTCTATGGTTTTTTTGCCGCCTTAACCGTTGCGCCATTCTTGCGCGACCTCGGTGCAGAGTTTGGCTTATCCGTATCCTCTGAAAGTGCCCTAGCAGCCGGTATGGTGATGGGTGTCATGATTATTCCTTTTATATCTTCGTTGGCTGACGATGTGATCACGGCAGTGCCTCAGGCCATGCGTGATGGTTCGCTGGCAATGGGGTCTACCCATTCAGAAACAGTTCGCCGTGTTGTTTTGCCGGCGGCATTACCAGGCATAGTCGGTGGGATTATGTTGGCTATATCACGGGCCATAGGTGAAACCATGATCGTGGTAATGGCGGCGGGTTTAGCGGCAAAATTAACGGCTAACCCTCTGGAATCTGTAACCACAGTGACCGTGCAAATAGTGACACTGTTAACCGGTGACCAAGAGTTTGATAGTCCCAAAACATTAGCCGCTTTCGCGCTAGGACTGATGCTATTTACAGTGACTTTATTATTGAATATTTTCGCTTTGCATATTGTTAAAAAATACCGTGAGCAATATGAGTAACGCCATGGATAACTTGCAGAAAATTAAAAGCTCATTAAAACGTCGAAGCCGTGCTGAAGCTAGATTTAGATGGTATGGGCGCATAGCCATTCTATTGGGGCTGGCTGCGGTTTTATTGCTGTTTGTAGATATAGTCAGTAAAGGTCACGGTGCCTTTAAAGCAACTTATATCCAACTGGATATCCACTATGATGGCGAGCAACTAGGTGTTGCCAGTCTAGCTGATCCCGATGAATTAATGCAGGCCAATTGGGATGTGTTGCCCAAGGTTGCCCTGCGCGAGCAATTTGCAGATGTTAAAAGTCGTAGTGATAAACGCAAGCTGTATGGGCTGATCAGCAACGGTGCTGGATTTGATCTCAAAGACCATTTGTTGGCCAACCCCCTGTTACTCAATCAAACTGAGAGTATTTGGATACTCGCCGATGATGATATTGATACCTACTATAAATCTTGGCTTGATGGTGAACCCTATGCTGCCAGGCTATCCGAGAAACAGGTTCAGTGGGTTGAAGAACTCCATCAGCAGGGCAAGATCGCCTTACAATTCAACAGCAATCTTTTCACTCGTGGTGATTCACGAGAGCCTGAGCAGGCCGGTATTCGTGGGGCGGTGGTTGGCTCTGTGCTTACCTTACTGATTACCTTGATTCTGTCCTTTCCTATAGGTGTCGCCGCGGCAGTCTACTTAGAAGAATTTGCACCGAAAAATAAATTTACCGATTTTATTGAGGTTAATATTAATAATCTGGCAGCAGTGCCTTCAATTATTTTTGGTTTATTAGGGCTGGCTATATTTATCAATTTTTTCCATATTCCCAGATCCGTCCCCCTAGTGGGGGGACTGGTTCTGACTTTGATGACATTACCGACCATTATTATTACCAGTCGTGCATCCATTAAATCAGTGCCGCCCTCCATTCGTGAGGCGGCATTGGGTATGGGAGCTTCCAAACATCAGATGGTATTGCACCACGTGTTACCGCTGGCATTGCCGGGTATGCTGACCGGAGCCATTATTGGTATGGCTCAGGCCCTGGGTGAGACCGCTCCCCTACTAATGATTGGCATGGTCGCCTTTATTGTCGATGTACCACAGGGGTTTACTGATCCGGCCACGGTGTTGCCAGTACAAATATTCCTTTGGTCGGATAGTCCTGAGAGAGCATTTATTGAGAAGACATCAGCGGCAATTATGGTGCTGTTGACCTTTCTAATGATTATGAACATTTCAGCCGTATGGTTGAGAAAGCGCCTAGAGCGCCGTTGGTAAAAGGGTAACAACAATGAAGAAACCTAGTTCAAAATCCGCTACGGCAGATAGTCTTGAAGTCAGTGTTGATCAAGCTACTGTGGGCGCGGCTTTTTGTGATAACGCAAAGATGACCATGCGCAATGTAAATGTCTTTTATGGTGATAA
>CAXEWB010000029.1:0-1529 GCA_963999835.1 uncultured Cellvibrionales bacterium
TAGATGATTCAATTATTACCAATTACCGTGGGTTGCCCGCCAAGACCGCCATTCTAGCTATTCTTAAGCACCGCCCTGTGCGCTTTGATGTCACAACCGAAGGGCCTGAGGTCAAGGCTCTGCCAGGAGCGCTGACAGTTCGCCAACACCTTGATGCCATTGCTGTTCAGTCCAACTGGTCGTATACGGTGAATAAAGGCGTTATTACTTTTAATGACTGGCAGGTAGTCAACTATCCCCTCGATTTTATTCTCGGCAATAAACAGGCTAGTCTCAGTGTCAGTGGCGTACTGTCAGATCAAGAAAGTAAAAACAGTCTGGATGTGACCAATAACAACCTCGATGAGTTGATAGTGGTTATGGAACGCATTCTCAGCGCTGACAGCGTTAGAGAAACCGAAGATCAAAGGCAGCCATCCTTTACCGTAATAAAGTCAACAAATTCCACTTTAGTGTCCGCTCCGCCTAACATGCAAAAACAAGTGCAGAATGCTCTTACCTCAATTAACAGAATTGCTGGGCGTAATATTTATTTGGATTTTGATATCTACACGGTTGATCTTCGAGAGCAGTATCAACGCGCCGTGGATTTGGATGTACTTCGCGCAGCGGGGATCAACCTGACCTCGCAAATGACAAATGCTTCTGAAACAGCGGGTTCACCTTTTTTACTGCAACTGGATTTTGCCGAAGGCAATGCCTTTGATAACAGTAAATTACTGCTCAAGGCACTGGCAACCCATGGTGAGGCCACCTTATATAATCAGGGAAGTCTGTTACTCAAAAATAACCAAGTGGGCAATATACAGACATCTAGTCTAAATCGTTTTGTAGAGATAGCGGTAGATAACTATCAATCAAAAACCCCAGCCTACAAAGAGTCAACACTGCAAGTATTGCCATCGATTGCCGGTGACGAAATTAACTTGTATTTGGCTCTATCCAATACCGATGTTGAGCCATACTTGAAGTCCTTAACCCGTGAATCTATATTACTTTCCAACAACGGTTCGAATATTCAGCAACCTAGAACCAATGTTGAAATAGACACTATCCGTTTGGGGGAACAATTTGTTATACCGACGCAGATAAAAAACGGTGAAACCCTTATGTTGGCCGGCCTTACCAACAAAGCCTACAGCAATGCACAGTCACAGAATCAACTGATGCCCACGGTGGGTGATGGTGTTGATAGGAAACAGGGTCGCCGTGAAATTATTATTGTTATGACCGCCCATTTACTGGACTAAGAGTAATCAGCTATGAACGATTCTCTCTTTGCCAAAACCTCTACTAACAGCTTACTGGGTATGCCCGATGGTGGCGAACTGGGAAGCATGGCTTTGGATGTCAGTATCAATGGTAGTCGCTTTACCCTGATCTATCGTGCTAGAGAAGATTCGTTTGATGGCTCCAGTCAACAAATTGCTCGCGGCCTTGTGAGTTTTGCCAAACAGTGCGATTGTAATTATGCCCTGTTATTGGGTAACAATTGTTGGATGGCTGAAGTCAAGGGGTTGTCCATTGCA
>CAXEWB010000030.1:0-3076 GCA_963999835.1 uncultured Cellvibrionales bacterium
ATCCGCGGCTTGGGTGAGCGCTACTCAAACTCATTGCTCAATGGTGCTGTGATACCCTCTCCCGATCTCACCAGAAATGTTATTCCTCTGGACATCTTTCCAACATCAATTCTGAAATCGATAGCTGTGAATAAAAGTTACTCAGCAGAGATGCCGGCAGCTTTTAGTGGTGGTCTGATCGATATTCGTACCACCAGTATTCCCGATCAACTGACCTTCTCGGTAGAGTTGGGCAGCAAATTCTATGTCGATGATCCCGGACAAGTGCTCACCTATCAAGGCGGTGGCGATGATACATGGGGTACAGACGACGGTTCACGTGACTTATCCTCTGGATTAACAGATGCCATCAACCAATACAGTGGATCACTGGGTTCAATCGATATCTTAAATCGAATTAATCGTGGAGATGGGACCAAAACGCTTACTGATGCTGAGGCTATAAATAGAGATCTAGCGTTATTGCTAAACAGGGATGTAGATATTACAAAGCAATCAGACGATTTAAACCGAAATATAAAAGCGAATGTAGGCAATAACTTCTACCTTGATAATGGTATGGAAGTAGGCTTTTTTTTAGGTGCTGCCTATTCCAGCGAATGGATCAATAGCGATTATACCGATAGATCTTTTGGTGATCCCAATGAAATCTTTGCCGACACTCAGGAATCTAAATACGGAGTAGACATTACTGGTAATGCCAGTTTTGGATGGCGTTGGTACGATGATCATCGTTTAGAAGCCACCAATATATTCTTGCGTAATACAACTGATAAAGCCTCTATCACTGATAGCTTTACCTCAAGCTTTCCGCTAAGTGATGGTCAGGGCTTTCGCAATTATCGCACTCGCTTTGAAGAGCGCAATCTTCTAGTAAACCAAGTACGAGGTTTTCATCGCTTTGGAGGTATTACCAGAGATTTATTGAACTTCACTAAGTTTCAATGGTTAGATGAACTAACACTAGATTGGTTCTATTCTGATTCAACTTCTCGCACAGATATACCCAATGAAACTAATGTGGTTTATAAGACAAGCGTCGATAGTTCAGCACAGGTGCTAAGTGAAAACTTGCAAGCATCTTCCACCGCAGGTGATTTTAGATTTACTGACCTCAATGATGAGGTTGAGAGTTGGGGCTATGATATTACGCTACCCATTTTTGCAACCACGTACGAGGTAACCCTAAGTGGCGGCTACCGCTTCTCCAGAAAAAGCCGTAGTTATGAGCAGTTGCAATTTGGATTGGGCACAGATAACACAGCTGTTGCTCAGGCATCAACTGGTTCAGTCTCTGAGATTTTCAGCGATGAGCAACTGCTCGATCCAAACAATGACTTTGGTATAGAGGTTATTGGTAGCAATGGTGAAAGCTATCTGGCTGCTTTAACCAACACGTCTGCCTACGCTAAAGTTGATGTGCTTTATGATGAAACATGGCGTGTTGTGATGGGATTGCGCTGGGAAGATTACAACCAAGTGGGTATACCATGGAATCCATTAAAGTTTGATGGTTGCCAAATTAGTTGTGATGAAAATGAACTGCTAAACTCAGTATTTAAAGAGGATGATCTTTATCCATCTTTGGCAGTTACCTACATTAAGCCAGACTTCCTAGCTGAGGATTTTCAACTTCGCTTCGCTTACAGTCAAACTCTAGTTCGACCTGATCTGCGAGAAATCACACCCTCTAGCTACATAGATCCAATTACCAATGCTCGAGTCAGCGGTAACTCCAATGTTATACCGTCGACGGTAAAGAACTATGACTTACGCTCTGAGTGGTTCTTCTCAAATGGAGATAACTTTACAGCCTCTCTGTTCTATAAGGAGATTAATAACCCGATAGAATTTTTTGAGGCAGCTGCATTTGAAGAAGCCATCGCAACAGAAATTATTAATGCGCAAAGCTCAACGGTATATGGACTCGAATTGGAATGGCTAAAGGGGCTGGAATTCCTAGGCGAGAACTATGAGTCATTATTTGTTGCAGGTAATCTTACGGCGCTGGATTCAGAATTGACCGCTGGTAACAATGCTGATGCACCCACCAACGCTACTCGGCCTATGGCCGGCGCCTCAGACTATGCGGTGAACTTCCAGCTTGGCTACGATTCCAATGATGGAAAGCACTCAACCATGTTGATTTACAATGTCTTTGGTGAGCGCCTCTATTATGCCGGACGCAACGGATCACCTGATGCCTACGAGCAGCCTTTTAACTCTCTGGATTTAACCTATTTCTATTATCCGACCGAACAGATAACAGTGAAATTAAAGTTAAAGAATATGCTAGATGAGAAAATAGAAATCTCTCAGGCCGGTGTAGTTACCCATGAAGAGGCGCCTGGCACCAGCCTGGGCTTTGATATTAAGTGGAATTTTTAATACTTACCAAGGTGATTAGGTTAACAAAGGCCCCAACTTTGGGGCCTTTTTAATCGCATTAAGCTTAGTAAAACCGACAGCGGATACCACAGAGCCAATCATTACCCCTAATGGGGACGCAACCATGTCATTGGATCTGGGGGATACATTTACCGGCCCTGGTGCCAGTGCAAGGGACAATATGGATGGGACAGTTAATGAATTCGCTAATGGGTTTACTATTGTTACAGAGTAACTTATTTACCCAGTCTATGGCCTAACGAACCGGTGTTTTAGTTAGGCCTTTTTGTTTTAGCTTTGTATTAGGCCTTGGCGCTGGGGCGCGCTTTGACTTCATCAAACCAGCGCTGAAGGTCAGTGCACTGTGCGGGAATTGTCTGTTTGACCCAGCGCGCAAAGCCGATAAACGCATACAGGGTAATATCTGCCACCGAAAAATAGTCTGCGACCATAAATTGGTTATTGGCAAAATGCCTGTTTAAATCTTCCCAAGCATGTCCCACTCGCAGTAATCCACGCTCCGCTAATGCTGGGATCTGTGCATAGTTATGGGGACCCGGTAGAGCGCGATTTTTAAAGCCCGGTGTGGAGTTCCTAAATGCCTCAGCCGCCGCCATACCGATGCCAATATTAGCCTGATGGTTATAGGATTCGACCAGCGCAGATTCAACAGCATTGCGGCCAAACA
>CAXEWB010000031.1:0-2296 GCA_963999835.1 uncultured Cellvibrionales bacterium
AAAAACATCTTTAGGCTGTAACAGGGGGCGTTGTGGATCGACGCCATATTCTTGAAAACGATGGTTGATATCCTGCCAAAAAGTCTTTGATGCCTCCTGTAGTCCCAATTGACTGAATACGCGGGTGTCATCGGGTAAATAATCAAGCAGACTTGCTGTTTTTGAAAAAAATAGACTCAGGTAATACTCAATCCCTTGAGGTGCCAGGCCCTCTTTAATATCTAAGTAGAGTTGACAGGCGTTTGGATCTTGATCGAAGTGATCATGCCAGCTGTTGAGAAAATGATTGATGCCCTGTTTGTCGAGAGGGAATTCTTTAGCTGGAAGCAACTGTAAATGATCAATCGTGTTTAAGGTGCGTTGTGTGTCTGCATCAAAAATTCTCAGCGACTCAATTTCATCATCAAGAAGGTCGACTCGAAAAGGGTGTTTCTCACCCATTGGGAAAATATCTATGATCGAGCCTCTAAAGGCATACTCTCCGTGCTCGTAGACCGTATCGACCCTCTGATAACCTGCATGGGTCAGTTGTCGTTGAAGGAGTTCTCGATCTAGTTCGTCACCTAAACCATAATCAAAGGTTCGTGAAGCAACATAATCGGTAGGTGGCAATTGATGCAAAACAGTCGGTAGCGAGACGATCAACACAGCTTTTTTTATTTTTGGCAGTGCTGCAAGGATCTGTAGACGTTGGGAGATAATATCTTGGTGGGGCGAAAAAACATCATAAGCGAGTATTTCCCAGTCAGGAAACATCATTGTGGGTATTGATGTGTTCAACAGAAAAAACTCAATGGCTCGATGCAAAGAAGTTGCCTCTTGAACTGTTTTGACAATTGCTAGTGTTATACCTGAGTGCTGTTTGGCACTCTCAGCTACCGCAAGGGCCTGACCGGCTGGACAGAGCTGTCCCCATTGATTGCTTTGTCCTGCGATGGATAATGCTTGCGCTTTTAATAAGCTCATAGGCAAGGTTTTGTAATGGGATTAGATGATTTTGTCGTTTAAATGGTAACAGTTCTATGTATTTTACTTATCTTCTCAGATTGATAACACAAATAACCTTTAATTATGTAAATTAAATTAATATTCATTGTATGCTAGCTCTGCCTATCAGATAATACGAACTCCGTCACAACTACAAGGACTAATTTAGTGAACGAAGCCGACCGTCCAGCACCTAATGATTTTTTTCTGGATTGGAAAGAGAGAGAGGCACTGGCAGAATCCATGATTCCTGTAATTGGTAAATTATACAGAGAGTCTAATGTTTCAACGTATATGTACGGTAAAAACATGGTCAACAGGTCAGTTATTGACTTGATGAAAGCCCATCGTTTTGTGCGCCAAGTTGAGAAAAATGAACTATCAGAATTTGATACCGCACCCATGCTGAACGCGATTAGTCAATTGCGTCTGGGTCCTGCTCATCTGGATATTGGAAAAATGGTCGTCAAATACCAGCAGCAGATTGATGGTCTGTCTATCGACGATTTTGTCAGGCAGGAGTTAAAAGATATTATCGATTCCGATATCAAGCCCCTGCCACAACCTCAGGATGTAGTCCTTTATGGATTTGGTCGCATTGGCCGATTGATAGCCAGAATTTTGATTGATAAAGCTGGCGGTGGTGACGTATTGCGTTTGCGTGCCATTGTTATTCGTAAGGGAAAATTGGGCAATGATTTGGAAAAGCGTGCCGCGCTGCTGCGGCGAGATTCCGTGCATGGGTCTTTCAAGGGCACTATAAGAGTGCTGAGCGATGAAAATATTTTAGTCATCAATGGAAATCCAGTCAAAGTTATCTACGCTAATGCCCCCGATGAAATAGATTATCAACAGTATGGTATTAATAACGCATTGATTGTCGATAATACTGGGGTATGGAAGGATACAGCTGGTCTGAGTGGACACCTTCGCCCTGGGGCCTCAAAAGTACTTCTTACCGCGCCTGCGGGGGATGATATTCCCAATATCGTTTATGGCATCAATGATGAGCAAATTACTGATGAGCGAAAAATTATCTCTGCTGCTTCCTGTACCACCAATGCCATAGTGCCTATTTTGAAGTGCCTGTTGGACAAGTTTGGTATCAACAGTGGGCATGTTGAAACAGTTCATGCCTACACTAATGACCAGAACTTGATCGATAACTATCACAAGGGCGACCGCCGTGGTCGCAGTGCAGCATTAAATATGGTTTTGACCTCTACTGGGGCAGCAAAAGCGGTTGCCAAAGCTATCCCTGAATTAAAAGGTAAATTAACTGGAAATGCTATTAGGGTACCAACACCCA
>CAXEWB010000032.1:0-3527 GCA_963999835.1 uncultured Cellvibrionales bacterium
ATAGCCACCAAACTCATTGGGCAGTCCAGCATTGGGATGAGCGCTGACTAAGATATCGGCAACATTAGAAATTTCTATCAGATGAGGTCTTAACTCGTCAGGGCCCAGCGCACAATTCAGTCCAACACTGACAGGATTACAGTAGCGTATAGAGTTCCAAAACGCTTCTGGTGTCTGCCCAGATAGGGTTCTGCCACTGGCATCGGTAATGGTGCCACTGATCATAATAGGGAGTTCTATACATAGTTCTTCAAAGATAGTCTGCACAGCAAATATAGCGGCTTTTGCATTTAAGGTATCAAATACAGTTTCAACCATAATTAAATCGCAACCACCCTCAATTAACGCGCTTGCTGATTCGCTGTAGGCCTCGACTAATTCGTCAAAGGTCACATTGCGCGCTCCAGGATCATTGACATCAGGGGAGAGAGAAGCTGTACGACTGGTTGGTCCCAATATACCTGCTACAAAGCGCGGCCTATCATTAGTACTAAACTCATCTGCTGCTTGCCGTGCCAACTGGGCGGAAACCAAATTGATTTGCCGCGATATATCCTCCATTGCATAATCAGCTTGGGAGATTGTCGTTGAGTTAAAGGTATTGGTTTCAATAATATCAGCGCCCGCTTGCAGGTAGGCACGATGTATATCGGCAATTATTTCCGGCTGAGTTAGGCTTAATAGATCATTATTGCCCTTTACATCCACCTTCCAATCGGCAAATTGCTCACTGCGAAAGTCAGCCTCTTCGAGGCTATGGCGCTGGATCATGGTGCCCATAGCACCATCTAAAAGCAGTATACGCTTTTGCGCAGCCTCTAGAAGTAATCTTTGGCTTGGATGGATGTTGATTTTAGTTTGCATTTTCGTCTGTATGGCCTAAATTTATTGCTTTATCAAAATATTTCGATGGATGCGCATCATACCAACATTTTTGAAAAAAGCGACTAAAAAGAAAATTTTGCCCACGCGCAGCTATGCTTTAAAATAGCAGGGCTTTCATTTCGTTCTTTTGGATACTTTCTATGGTAAATGTCACGATCACCGAATCGGCTCAGCAGTACCTCGCTGGATTATTGGAAAAACAAGACTGTGAGGGCATAGGCATCCGCATTTTTATTACTGACCCCGGCACACCCAAAGCGGAAACCTGTATTGCCTACAGTAGACCCGGTGAGCACAATGAAAGTGACGAAATCATCGATTATCCGCAGTTTAAAGCTTATTTTGAGACCCGCAGTATTCCATTTCTCGACGACGCCAAAGTCGATTTTTCCGAGGATAAATTTGGCGGTCAGTTGACTATTCGTGCGCCTAATTCCAGAGTACCCAATGTCAGTGATGATAGCCCCGTAGAAGATAAAATCAATTATCTCTTACATAGTGAAATCAATCCTGGACTGGCTGCCCATGGTGGGGCGGTATCACTGTCAGCAGTAGAGGAGGGATATGCCATTCTTGAATTCGGCGGAGGATGTCAGGGTTGTTCAGCTGTAGACCTGACCTTAAAAGACGGTGTTGAAAAAACGCTTTTGGAGAAAATACCGGAGCTAAAAGGGGTTAAAGATGTTACAGACCATACTGATACCTCTAATGCTTATATGTAACACCGTTGTAAGATCTTTTATCACAATAAAAATTAGTTTAATTGTTGATATATATTAAAAGGGGAGGCATAACCTCCCCATTGGTGAATATGTTAATTTGAATTACCAGTTTTCATCAAATCCTATCTCTTCAGTAATGTCATCCTCGTACCTCCCGTTTACAGTGTTTTCATTGTCATAGGATTCATTTAGTACATCTCCTATGTCCCCAGATATTCCACCAGATTCATTGAGCGTGGTTATTTGCATATTGTCAAAGGTTATTAAGTCTCTTACACGCAAATAAAGATGATGATTTTCACTTGAATTTCGAGAGATAAAGTCAGTTTGGCTTAAGGAAGTGATCTCGGTAAAGTAATTGCCATCGGTTGAATAAGAGATTTTGATATTGTTGCCATAGAAATCTAGACGATAGCGTTTCCACTTTCCGTTCAAAATTTCAGTGGTATCGTCTTCGTCCCAATCATAAGCACCGGTTGATTCATGATATTCAACAGAAGACCAGTATCCCATACGGATTCTCGCTAGGGAGTTGTTCCGCTGATCGTCACTTGGGTCATCCTTATAATAGATTACATGAAGTCCATCCCAGCTGTTGTTTTTAGCTGAGAACTCAAGCCGCACATTATCTGGCACATTACCCAAGTCAAAAGTTTGCAGGTGTCTTTCATCGTTCCCAGCGTATTTTAATACTTTATCTGCAGATACAGTTTCTGAGACGCTATCTGCAAGAGAGGCAATATAAAACCCCTCGACAGGGCGCATTGTGATGGCATGTTCACTTGCAGCAAGAGGTCTGCTATAAGTATCCATAACCGTGTTTTTGGCGAAGCTTAGGGTATAGGTGTTTTCTGGGCTCATAGACGTACTGTTGCTATTGCCAAGTCCATCGAGATCTGGGATTAAGTGCAGAGTTTTATCAATCCATAATTTTAGTGCAGGTATTCTATTTTTGTCGTTTGCGTCGGGACCCTCTTCTGCAGATGAATTTAGTGTGAGACCCAGATCAAGACTATTATGATCCATACGCTTGCTGAAATCGACGCTCATAGAATAAAGGTTCTCAGAGTCTTGATGGACTCCAGTAATTTGTGGAGCTTCACCAGTGTCAGTCTCGGATTGTTCTGAGCCGATTATTTCAATATCTTGCACGGCTGATGCAGCGCCCGATGCTGACATTGATGGGGTAATGGTAACAGCATCTGAATTATCCTCATTACCCACTTCAGTGGTGTCTATTTCTCCCATAACAACCACATTTGTTACTTTATTTAAAGCTGAGAAATAAAGGGTATCATCGCTGTATTTCCAATTGTAGATATTATAGCGAGCATCATTTGTTGGAGTAAGGAGTTGAATGGTCTCCCCGCTTTCAAGATTTTGCATCTTGATAACATCTGAGGTGCCATAACCATCTACATCTATATTTTCCTTGTAGTAGATGGAGTCTTTAGAAATTGGAAAGGGTGTCTCTCCCATCCAGTGCCACCAATTTTGTCCATTAGAAAGGGTAATTTCTAACTTAGGCAAGGCACTGTGGGGAAGCACCTGGTAAACGGTAAGAGTTCGTTCCCACTCCCAGTTGTCATTAGAGTCTAATTTGCTTCTACCACCTTCAAACACCCCATAGACGCGACCATTACCACCCACTAGCACTCGACGGGGTTTGGGATTAATCCAATCATTACCATTGTAGGTACTAAATAATGAGGTATTTAAGCTGGTTTTGTCAGTGCCTCCATTCGGTCTTGGACGCGCAAATCTAATACCATTTTTACCGCTGTAGTTCCAATCAGTATGGCCGAAAAGCACGGTGTTTCCGCTATCCACGGTGAAAAAATCTACACCCCAGTTATCAGTGGTAAGGTCTATAATTTGTGTGCCCTGTATCATGTTTAATTCAGCAATACCGCTAGTGGA
>CAXEWB010000033.1:0-3339 GCA_963999835.1 uncultured Cellvibrionales bacterium
TTAAAGCCTATTAGTCATCAACGGCAAAAAGTAGTGCCCTTAGCGAAGGGCACAGTCCTAGAAATTGGTATAGGTTCTGATTTAAATACGCCTTTACTGCCATCAAGCCGTCAATAAAATCATTGGATTTGATCTCTCAACTGAACTTCACAAGTTGGATGCATCGGTTGCTGAAAACTGATGGGTCGTTTATATTCTGTGAGCATGGTTTAGCGCCAGATTAAAATATCATAAGATGGCAAAGTAGGTTGGATGCTTGGTGGGGGAAAATTTCTGCAAGTTGTCATTTAAATAGGGATATTCCGTATCTTATTAAGTCGGCGAGGTTTAATATAAATTGGCTTGAACAGACATACCTACTCGGCATGCCAAAATTTGCAGGGTATAATTACTGGGGCTTGGCAACCGCCAATAGTGAATAGACTGCCACCTAATAAACGCTAGCCATAGAGACTGCTTAGGTAATTAAACGATGCACCGAAAACTATATGCCATTTTAATAACCTACTGTCTCCTGATTGCCTGCGATCAAACTATAGCAAAAGTTACCGATCAGCCAACTGTTGATGTCGGCTCAGTAGATAATAAATATGTCTGGGATCTCACTCATCTGTTCCCAGACCAACAGGCTTGGGAAGAAGCTAGAATCGGAGCCCTACAACAAATAGAGTACCTTGAAACACTGAAAGGGACCCTCGGCAAACGCCCTCAATCACTCCTAGCAGCCTCAGATCAAATTTCACAGACCTATAAGCAAGTAGCTCGTATCTATGTGTATGCCAACTTGATGGCAGACACGGATACCCGAAATGCTGAGAATGAAGAGCGCAGTCAAATGGCGCGCAATCTGCTAACTGATTTGGGTACAGCAGTCAGTTGGTACAACCCCGAATTATTAGCGCTAGGAGAGGAAAAAATCCAAGCATTTATCGCAACAGAGCCAGCACTCAAAAAGCATCGCTTCGGTATGGAAAATTCCTTGCGTCAGGCCCCTCATATACTAAGTGAGGATATTGAGTCAGTCCTGGCCAAGACCGAGCAGCTTTTGGGAGGGCCAGACTCGATCTACTCAATTCTTGCCAATGCAAACATGCCTTGGCCCGAGCTTACACTCTCTAATGGTGAGACCATACGCCTTAGCCAAGCCGGATATTCAGCCGGCCGACAGGCCACTGCTCGAGGAGACAGAAAAAAGGTCTTTGATACATTTTGGTCTGTCTGGAAGGACTACGAGGCAACCCTAGGGGCAATTATGAACACTCATATCCAAGGGCTTGTTTTTCAAACCAATGTGCGTCATTACGAGAGTTCAGTAGGCCGAGCACTGTTCGATGACAACTTACCACCTGAGGTTTATAACAGCTTAGTAGCTGAAGTAAATAAGGGCCTGCCCACCCTGCACCGCTACTTCAAATTGCGCAAGCGCATGCTCGATATTAAAGATGATATGCGCTACTACGATATCTACCCGCCATTGGTAAACCTCGACAAGACCTACAGTATTGAAGATTCCATTGATATTACTAGGCGCGCTCTGCAACCCTTAGGTGAGGAGTATTTGACAGCCTATGATAAGGGAGTTGTAGGGGGTTGGATGCATGTCTACCCAGCACCAGGTAAGCGCTCAGGGGCTTATATGTCTGGCTGGGCTTACGACGTTCACCCCTATGTGCTGTTAAATCACAACGATGATTATGAAAGCGCCTCAACCTTTGCTCATGAATACGGTCACGCGGTGCACTCAGTGCTAGCCAACAAGACGCAGCCCTGGGAAACGGCTCCCTACTCAACTTTTATTGCTGAAACAGCAGCAATAATGAATGAGATGTTGCTTCAGGACTTAGTGGTCAGTGAAGCAAAGAACGACCAAGAAAAACTTTTCTACTTGGGCATTGGTCTCGAAGCCTTGCGGGGCACCTTCTTTCGCCAGACCATGTTTGCTGAATTTGAATTAAAGATCAACCAAGAAGTGGAGGCCGGCAATGTACTGACCGGTGCTAAATTATCCCAGATGTACCTTGAACTGCTGAAACGCTATCACGGGCATGATGAAGGCATAGTGACTATAGATGATCTATATGGCATTGAATGGGCCTATATTCCCCACTTCTACTACGATTTTTATGTTTTCCAATATTCAACTTCCATTGCTGCTGCTTCAAGCTTTGCCGCAAAAATTGGTAACGGTGACATGGGTGTTAAAGATGATTTTATCGACATGTTAAAAGCTGGTGGTTCCGACCACCCCTATGAGTTAATGAAAAAAGCAGGGCTTGATATGGCTTCACCGGAACCTTACCAAGCACTGATGACTCGCATGAACACTATTATGGACCAAATGGAAGCCATTCTGGATAATCCTTCCAATTAAAAAATAGATAACGAATGAGAGGCGATTTTTTAGTCGCCACCTCAACCAATTAAAACTAAAAAAAGAGACTAACAAATGAGTAGTTATACAAGCATCCATCTATCCGCCCGCCCTCAACCAGGGCCCGTTAATTCAGATATATTTGAAGTGGCAACTCAGAGTATACCCAGTGCAGGCCCAGGACAGATTCTTATCAAACAGACCCATATGTCCCTTGATCCAGCTATGTTTGGCTGGATGAATTCAGACCCCGAGAGCTACATACCACCTGTTCAACTAGGCGATGTAATGCGCTCATCTGGTTTAGGGGAGGTAATCGAAAGTAATCACCCAGATTTCGCTGTGGGCGATCGGGTGCGTGGTATGACAGGTTGGACAGAGTATATTCTCACTACAGGTGAAGGCTTTAGTAAGGTACCACCGGGAATTGATGCTGAGACTATACTGGCTGTTTTTGCCCTGCCCGGGCTCACTGCTACTCAGGGTTTATACGGCTTTGGCGACCCTAAACAGGGTGAGACTATTGTTGTCAGTGGCGCTGCCGGATCAGTGGGCTCGATTGTCGGCCAACTGGCAAAAGCTGACGGTTTAAATGTGATCGGAACAGCAGGCGATAATGAAAAATGTGAGTGGATTGTCAATGAGCTCGGATTTGATGGTGCTATCAACTATAAATCAGATGATATACCTGCCAAACTGGCTGAGCTAGCCCCCAAAGGGGTGGATATTTATTTTGAAAATACCGGCGGCGCCGTGCAGCAACCCGTATTTGACAGTATGAATGCTCAGGGTCGAATCGTTGTCTGCGGCATGATTGCCGATTACAGTAGCGCCAACCCAAGCCCCGGTCCCAACTGGATTCCACTCATCAAAAAACGCATTAACATACGTGGTTTCGCGATGCCCGATCATTTTCAGGATGTGCCAAAACTACTGGAAAAACTCCCACCCTATGTTACCGGCGGTAA
>CAXEWB010000034.1:0-3132 GCA_963999835.1 uncultured Cellvibrionales bacterium
AAGCAGCTGTTTAGACTGTGCAGTGAGCCACTCGCACCAGTTACTAATCTCAAACATTACTAACATGATCAGCTTTTTACTCAATCAAGACAGGCACACTTTAAGTGATATTGATCCAAATACTACGGTCCTAGACTACCTCCGTGAGCATCTTCAGCTCACTGGTACTAAAGAGGGCTGTGCGTCTGGTGACTGCGGTGCGTGCACTGTGGTGGTTGCCAGCCCTACTGCAGATAAAAAAAATATTGAATACCAGTCCATTAACTCTTGCATAAGTTTGCTTGGTACCCTTCATGGCAAACAGTTGATTACCGTCGAGCATCTTCAGGAGGGGCAACAGTTACACCCCTGTCAGCAAGCGATGGTTGATTGTCATGCTTCCCAGTGTGGCTTTTGTACGCCTGGTTTTGTCATGTCACTGTTCGCCTATGATAAGAACCATACGGTAGCAGACCGCAATGAAGTGATATCAGCACTGAGTGGCAATCTGTGCCGTTGCACAGGCTACCGACCCATTATCGATGCAGCCTTGAAGATGTGTGAGTCCAACAGCATAGATCAGTTTGAACGGCAGCAAGAGCAGACACTGGAACGTTTAATTACCATTGAGCAAGAATCGGAAGGGATTGCAATGAGCGGTGCAGGTCGCCAGTTTTTTGCCCCAGGCAGTGCAGATCAGTTGGCAGAGTTGCTAGTTGAGTATCCTCAAGCGCGTTTGGTTGGCGGAGGTACAGATTTATCCCTGGAATTGACACAGATGCTTAAAAGCATAGACGTGTTGATCAGCACTGCCTATGTTGAAGACATGCAGGTCATCAGTGAAAGCGAACAATCCATAACCATTGGGGCTGCCGTCAGCTACACCGCTGCCCAGGCAGTACTAGTCAGTGCCTATCCCGATATGCACGAGTTGCTCGACCGCCTTGGTTCCAAGCAGATACGCAACCGCGGGACGCTGGGCGGTAATATTGGCAATGCCTCACCGATAGCCGATATTCCGCCAGTGTTAATCGCTTTGCAAGCAGATCTAATCCTGAGAAAGGGACAACGACGCCGAACTGTGACTGTTGAAGACTTTTATATCGGTTATAAGAAGACCATCCTGCAACCCTCAGAGTTTATTGAGCAAATTGTCATACCCAAGCACCGCGATGGGGAGTTGCTGAAGGTTTACAAGATCAGCAAGCGTCTGGATGATGATATATCTGCCACGTGTGCGGTCATTAAAGTGCAACGGGAAGGAGATATAGTCAGGACGGCTAGTATTGCCTATGGGGGTATGGCAGAAATTCCGAAACGAGCATCCTATTGCGAACAAGCTTTAATTGGTCGGCCTTGGACTGAAGAGAGTATTGAACAGGCAATGTGTGCGCTGGAACAAGATTTTAAGCCAATATCTGACTTTCGCGCCAGTGGTGCCTACCGCTTGGCAGTTTCAAAAAACTTACTGTTGCGATACTTTTACGAAACCAGTGGCGTTGCCAAAGATAGCTTAAGGGTGACTCATCATGCCTGATGTCCGCCAGGACTCTCACCCGACTGTCAGCGCAGAATGCAGTCAAGTCGGAGCGGCAAAAAAACATGAGAGTGCTGTGCGCCATGTTGCCGGTTCAGCCATTTATGTCGATGATCATCAACCGCCACGGGGTACATTGTATGCCTACGTGGGCATCAGCACTGTAGCCCGAGGCAAAATTACCAAACTCGACCTCGATGCAGTCAAACAGGCTGAGGGGGTTATTGCGGTACTGACCCTCAGTGACATAACGGGAAAACGTGATATCGGACCAGTTTTCCCCGGTGATCCAATCATGGTTAATGAAGGCGATGAGGTAGAGTTTTACGGCCAGGTATTATTTGCCGTGGCCGCTACCAGTCATAATCTGGCACGCAGGGCGGCCAGACTCGCGCATGTCGAATATCAAACTGACACGCCTGATGTGACCATTGAGGCAGGCTGGGTCAAGCAGAGCTTTGTGCGCCCCAGCCATCGTCAACAGCGTGGCGATATTGAAGTGGGACTGGCTGAGGCAGAATGCCAGTTGGATGGGGAATTGCAAATCGGTGGTCAAGAGCAAATGTACTTGGAAGGTCAAGCCTCTCTGTGCATTCCGACAGAAGAAGGGGGAATGTTAGTGTACACCTCCAGCCAGAATCCTACTGAGGGACAAAAGCTCGTGGCAGAAGTGTTGGATGTGCCAATGAATCTGGTTACCGTCGATGTACGACGCATGGGAGGTGCCTTTGGTGGCAAAGAGACCAATGCCAACCAATGGGCCTGTATAGCAGCACTGCTGGCCAAAAAGACTGGACGACCAGTGAAAATTCGTTTGTCTCGTGCAGATGACGTCATGACAACAGGCAAACGTCATCATTTTGTAAGTCGTTACTCTGTAGGATTTGACCGACAGGGGGTGCTCAAGGCTTTAAGAATGGAGCTGGCAGCGGGCTGTGGTATGTCCCCAGACCTCTCCGATGCGATTGTTGATCGCGCCATGTTTCATGCTGATAATGCTTACTTTATCCCTGCCGCCAAGATCACTGGCCATCGAGTGAAAACAAACACCGTCTCCAACACAGCATTCCGTGGTTTTGGTGGGCCGCAGGGCATGGTGGCAATAGAAAATATTATGGATAACATCGCGCGCACCGTGGGTCGAGATCCCCTAGATGTACGCAAAGCTAACTTTTACTGTGCGCAGGGTCAAAGGGATACCACCCACTACGGACAGAAAATCGAGCAGCATATTATTCCAAACTTGGTAGAGCATCTGGAGATTACGTCTGACTACCGTGCACGCAGAGCTGCTATAACAGCGTTTAATCAAGATAGTCCGGTGCTCAAAAAAGGACTGGCTCTAACACCCGTTAAGTTCGGTATTTCCTTTACTGTCCAGCATCTAAATCAAGCGGGCGCCCTAATCCATATATTCACTGACGGCTCTATTCAGTTGAATCATGGCGGGACTGAGATGGGCCAAGGATTACATACAAAAATTTCTCAAATTGTTGCCTCGGTCTTTGATGTGGATTATGAAAATGTCATTTGCACCGCCACAAGAACCGATAAGGTGCCAAATTCTTCCCCGACTGCAGCTTCCTCAAGCACCGATTTGAATGGCATGGCAGCAA
>CAXEWB010000035.1:0-1741 GCA_963999835.1 uncultured Cellvibrionales bacterium
ATATCCTCTAAATCATCAGGTATTGTCTCTGGTAAAATAATATCCTCCAGCGGGTACATATCGAAATATTTTTGGGGTACCCACCACTGGAGATGTGGCTTACTTATGCCAACAGCCATAAAGAAAGGCTTATCAAACTGACGATCCCTAAATTGCTCAACCGCCCACAGTGCTGTCTGGTAGTCCTTCATTTTAGTCTCATCATTTCCTACTGTTGGCCCCCAATCAAAGCCCGTGGAATGATAGCCCTTTTCGCCTGGTAAATTAGGTAGTCCATTTACAGGTCTATCCTTGCTAATGGGTCCGGCCCAACCATCAGCAGCGTGCCATTCATCAAAAGCCCATTGACCTTGGTCACCACGTTCATTTCCTTTGAGTGTGTGTGCGTGAAAAATCTTACCCCGAGACAAACTATGATAACCGTGCTTGCTAAAATACTGAGGTAATGTCAGTAAGTCTCTGGCCTTTGGAGCATCTCTAAGATTTGTTTTATTACCATAAACTCCTGTACTGTGAGGAAACTTACCAGTAAGTATGGAAGATCGCGAAGGACCGCAAACCGTTGATGGAGTATGTGCATCGTACATGACTAATCCACCGCGTTGGTTGAATTTATCTAGATTAGGTGTCTTGACCTGGGGGTTACCCTCGAACACGCCAACCCAGTCATTTAGATCATCGATGGCAACGAACAATACATTAGGACGATCCGTGGCTGGTAGAAGGACTGCAAATGTGAAAAAAGAAAGGACTAAGCTCAGTATTACTTTCATACCTCTAATAATTAATTACCCGTTGCACCCTGAAGAACGACGAGATCGCCACGGGTTTTCCCTACTTTAAGGGTATGCTTGTCCATAGTATATACAGGAGCGGCAAATGAAGTACCTCCTACTTTATGAGAGTAGACCAATTCTCCAGTCGCTTCGTTGGTCAACTCAACAACAGTATTGCTATAAGGCAGGTCCACTGTCTGCAAATATCCTACTGGCTTGCGCCCGTCATTATCAGAGGCAAAAAAGGAAATCGGCCAACCTGGATACTGAGCAGCATCTCCCGCACTAAGATCAACAAAGCGCGGCCAGCACTCGAAGGTAGTTTTTCCGCTGGGCTTATGGAAACGCACTATTCCATACCCATCTCCGCGCTTTTCACGCACTTTTCGGTCTTCCGGATTAGCGTAGGCTAACATAGTAATCTTATTTCCTAAACCATCTTCATAATCCCCTACCCATTTATTGGGGCCGCCAACAGGCGACCCACCTCCTACTTCCTCGTCCTCAGGATGCCACCAACGACCATAAATAGTGTTCACAATAGCTGGGGCTGTGAACGCGTATGGTCCATCGCGGTAATAATCAATCCCGTGCCGAACTGTCACCGCAAGGTGCTGATCCCCGCATAAGTGTGAAGCATGTGCACGGCGCAGCGCTCTTAAAGCCTCATTACGAGGTGTCTGCGGCCAGCCGTTACAATCAAGATCCGCCAGTAAGCGTGAGGCATCTTCATTACCGTGGATATGAACTGCTCCGCAAAAAGCGGTTTGTGATAGAGCAGCTTTCATAGAGATGCCGCTCCAGTCACGCGCCCAAGCATCAAGAAAATCAAGTTGCCGCTCTCCGAGCAGCTTAAGCCCGGGCAGATCTACTGCAGCACGATCGTAGGAGGGATCAGTAATGTGGTCTGGCCTCGGGCCCATCTCAGGGATATTACCAAGCGGTGCGGACTTAAATTTACGATC
>CAXEWB010000036.1:0-1921 GCA_963999835.1 uncultured Cellvibrionales bacterium
CGCAGACTTTGTAGCCCCAAAAGAGAGTGCAATAAAGGACTATATTGGCGCTTTTGCGGTCACAACAGGTGTAGGTGCCGACGAATTAGCGGCGCAGTACGAGGCGGCCAATGATGATTATAATGCCATCATGGTAAAGGCGTTAGCCGATCGATTGGCTGAAGCATTTGCAGAGCATCTCCATGAGCGCATACGACGCGAATACTGGGGTTATGCCAGTAATGAAAATCTGGATAATGAAGCATTAATCAAGGAAAAATACCGAGGCATACGCCCTGCGCCAGGCTATCCTGCCTGCCCCGATCATACCGAAAAAGCTACCCTGTTTGATCTGCTAAGCGCGAAGGAAAACATCGGCCTGCAGTTAACTGATAGTTATGCCATGTCCCCTGCTGCTGCAGTCAGTGGCTGGTATTTTGCCCATCCAGAGGCAAAGTACTTTAATACGGGTAAAATCGACACGGATCAGGTGAAATCTCTTGCAAAGAGAAAAGGCTTATCAACCGATGAGCTATCGCGCTGGCTGACACCTATACTTAATGACTAGCTAAAGATCATTTATGTCGAAGACTAAACCAGAAAATCAAAAAACCACACTTGCGATCAGTGGTTAAAAGCATATTAGCTGCTGGCATAGGTGTGCAGAGTGGTAGAGCAGAAGCACTATAAAAATCGGCAACGCGACTTTGAAAATGGCAATCCGCTCGCTTTTATTATTGGTGGAATTATTTTTACACTGCTATTTATCGCTACAGTGGCTACGGTGGTTGGTCTGGTACTCAGCACCAACTAATATAAATAAATGCGCTGCAAATATAAGAATAATCCAATGAAAAAAACCCGCCAAATGGCGGGTTTTTTAGTTGTGTGCAATATGGTTCAGGATTAAAAACGGTAAGTGCCCTGAAGTGCAATATTGCGTGGTCGGTTAACAAAACCATAATAGGAGTTGCCTGCCCCACCTGTCAGTGTACTGGCCAAGGGAGTATTGCCACCAAAGTTAACTACAGTTTCATCGGTGAGGTTGCGGCCGATTAAGGCTACTTCCCAAGTATCGCCGGCATTGGCAAGGGAGACCCGCGCATTGACCAGCGTATAGGCATCCTGCTTGGCTCTAGGATCCAGAGTTGCCGCATAGAGATACTCATCCATATAGGCAATATCCATTGATGCATCTAGATAGAAGCCATCAGATATTTGCCCAGACCACAACGCACCAATATTGGCTTGGAACTCTGGGGTATATTCTTTGCGCTGACCTTTTACATCACAAAGCCCAGGGTTGGTGGTCGAATTTGAATCCTGTCCGAAGTAGCACTGAGAGCTAGGGAACTTATCATAGTTAAAATCCAGATAAGCAGCAGAGCCAGTTAATGTCACATTATCGCTAACCGCCCAGCGACCATCAGCTTCAAGACCCTGCACAGTGGCTTCACCAGCATTGGTCACATTAAAGCCTAGGGTACCATCAAACTGCGATACCTGAAGATCTTCATACTCCATGCGATAAAGGGTTAAATTAAGTTCTGCAGCTCCATCGGCAAGGGACATCTTAGACCCCAATTCAAAGCTATTCACTTCTTCAGGTTTAAACTCCCAACTGCCGATAAGAGGATCATTTGTCAAAGGATTTAAGGCATTGGTCTTTTCCGCATTACTAATATCTTTTTCCGGATGGGCATTGGAACGGGCATCGAAACCACCAGATTTATAGCCTTTTGCCCAAGTGACATAGAGCATGGTATCTTCATTAATATCCCATTGGCCTGACACTAGCGGCGCAAACGAGCTATCATCCAAATCACCGTTGATGGTATCGTAGGGTTCAACAGCAAAAGCTCCGAAGAGAGCATTGTGCCAATATACCTCATCGTACAACGCAGAGGGTTTAGCAGCCAAAGCCACGCCATCTTTATTGAAA
>CAXEWB010000037.1:0-3684 GCA_963999835.1 uncultured Cellvibrionales bacterium
TACCGGCAATTGATATTTTAGGATTCATTATTATCCCCCTCAGTGTGATCCAGACATGGCGTATATTACGTTCTGTGATATTGCTTTAGATCTCTGTCCAACCCCTGACAAAGAATAAATCTATCTGACACCTGTTGAAATGAATTATTGGGACTAATGAGATGTAACCACCATTTAAGAGCATCCTAATGAGTGCCATTTGATAGAGAATTAATGCTAATTGAACCTACTGCAAAGGTCATGGCTTGTGCATGATTCTGGAGGCAAGGAAACAGAACATTTTCTCGCCAAAGCGATGGTGGCACTCAAAGTTTAGACCTAATTTATAAATAACATTACCAGCTCTCTGTGCAGTTAAAGATAATCTGGGTTTATAATTTCTCTTGTCGGTAAATTCCTTCATGTAAACCCTGCAGTGCATATAAAGAGAAAATTATTTTGCAGCACGTTGAATTTAACATTGATGATAAAGACACTAAATTTTTGAATGCCAATGGTCTGCGTTTGGCTTATCAAGAATTCGGAGATTCAAAAGATCCAGTTATACTGCTAGTGGCAGGGCTCTACAATCAGATGGTGCGTTGGCCTGTAAAACTCTGTGAGCTCTTGGTAAGCCATGGGTATAGGGTTATTCGCTTCGATAACAGAGATATAGGCTTGTCTGACAAAATGCATGGCGTTAAAGCGCCAGGATTGTTTAGGCTGTTTATTAAATACTACTTTGGCATTCCTGTAACCGCACCTTACAGTCTGGACGATATGGCTCGTGATACCCTTGGAGTTTTAGATGCATTAGCCATAGAACGGGCTCATATAGTAGGCATGTCAATGGGAGGAATGATTAGTCAGTTAGTTACCGCTTATTATCCACAGCGCATTCTATCTCTAACGTCCATGATGTCCACCAGTGGGGAGTGGGGGAAAGGTGTAGCATCTCTTAAAGTATATAGACAGATGCTAAGGCCAACCACTAAGAATCGATCAGCACTGGATAATAGTGTCGATACTTGGCGAATGATCGGCAGTCCAGGCTACCCAAAACCTGATGATGAAATCAGAGCAATCTTAAAAGCGGAATACAAACGTTGTTCAAACCCTACGGGCTATCTGCGTCAAATTGCAGCAATCAGAACAGCACCAGGCCGAGGCGCATTATTGGCTGGAATAACAGCCCCAGTGCTGGTAATTCATGGCCGAGATGACGTGTTAGTTCCTGTGAGTGGCGGTATTGATACTGCCAGTTATATTCCCCACGCTACACTTAAGATATTCGAAGGTATGGGGCATGATTTACCGCTTCAGCTCTTGCCAGAATTTGCTAGGTTGATTACTGATAATGCGGCAAAATCTAAACACGTTTAGTCTCTTCAAGGCGGCTATCCTTCTAATATGGCTGTAACGCCTTGCCCCCCAGCGGCACAAATGGAGATCAAGCCACGACCACCCCCATTCTGTCGAATAATTTTCGCCAGTGTAGCAATGATTCTTGGCCCAGTTGCTGCAAAGGGGTGGCCTGTGGCGACACTGGAGCCTCTGATATTAAGCTTGCTACGATCTATTGATCCCAGAGCTTGGTCTAAACCTAATTTTGCTTTGCAAAAATCTTCACTCTCCCAAGCTTTTAGTGTGCACAGAACCTGTGCAGCAAAGGCTTCATGTATTTCATAGAAGTCAAAGTCTTGCAGAGAAAGACCTGCGCGCTTTAGTAAACGGGGTACCGCATAGGCGGGGGCCATTAACAACCCCTCACTGTTTTCACCCTCAGAATAAAAGTCTACTGCCGCCACTTCACTATGAGTGAGGTAGGCCTGTATAGGGAGATTTTTCTTTTTAGCCCAATCTTCACTTGCTAGCAATACAGAGGCGGCACCATCAGTTAGAGTGGTTGAGTTGGCGGCAGTGAGGGTACCACCATTTGAATTAAAGGCGGGTTTTAGTCTGGCCAATTTTTCCATGGGCGTATCGCGCATTATGCCATCTTTATCCATCCCCATAAATTCACTTATCAGGTCCTCAAAGAAGCCGTTCTGATAGGCTGCCATCAAGTTCTGGTGACTGTTATAGGTTAGCTGATCTTGCTCTTCGCGACTAATATGCCATTGCCCTACCATGCGCTCACAGTGTTGACCCATGGAGAGCCCTGTTCGAGGCTCAGCATTCTCAGGCAGAGCAGGTGCGAAGAAACGTGGTCGAAAAGACAGCAAGATTTTAAGTCGCTCAGCCAACGTTTTTGCTGCGTTCAAATTAAGAAGCATCTTGCGGTAGCCCTCGCTGACAGCGATAGGTGCATCACTGGCCGTATCAGTCCCAGCGGCAATTCCTGAATCAATTTGTCCAAGTGCTATTTTGTTAGCCACAAGAATAGCCGCTTCAAGACCAGTACCACAGGCTTGCTGAACATCATAGGCGGGCGTCTCGGCGGATAACCCACTGTCTAGTGTTGCTTCTCTGGCCAGATTAAAGTCACGGGAATGTTTCATCACTGCGCCAGCAGCAACTTCACCTAGTCGCTCACCATCAAGTTGGTAGCGTTTTACAAGACCCCTTAGGGCTGCGGTCAGCATTTCCATATTTGATGCATCATGGTAAGCGGTATGACTGCGCATAAAGGGAATCCTATTACCACCTACAACAGCGACCTTGCGAATTTGACTCATAATATGTATTCCTAGTTTTAATTGATTAAATCTGCCTAGGGCAAAAGCATAGACCAATAGATGATCCAATAGATAGCCCAAAAATGTGTTAAATAAATTCTATAAATAATGGAGCCACCCTAATCAGTCAGGGATTTATTGCATTGGCATGACCTGTTATTTTGGTGGCATTTTGGTCAATCGAATTTCAAGTAAATATAGTAAGATAAATTGTTATTTTAAACAGTTTGTATAGGACGCAGTGCATACACATTAATAAGGGTTTTCTATGGGTGATAAATATCTTGAACTAGCTAATTCTAAATTGGGTAAATCACTGTTATCAGTCGTTGGATTGCCTGAACCGGTTGCATTGCATCGTAATTCAGAGGATGCACCTCACCCTGTGGATCTAGCAATTCGCACTGGTGCCGCAATGGGCGCGGCCTTTGCTGAGCAAATAAGCTCTACGCTGGCTGCAACCGAGGTGCAGCTGATTTCTGAGGATGAGGACTGTAAGAGTAGTTTGATCTTTGATGCTTCTGGCATAAGTAGTGTCGAACAAAGCGCGCAACTGTACCACTTTTTTCAAAAGTTCTTACCTAAATTAAGTCTTTGTGGGCGCATTGTTGTTATAGGTCATAAGCCAAGTGCGCTTGAAAATGCAGAGCATGCCACCCTACAGCGAGGGCTGGTCGGCTTCGTAAAATCTGTGGCCAAAGAAATTGGACGTAAAGGCGCTACGGCAAACTTGCTGTATGTGGACAGAGGAGGGGAGAACGCTATTGCCGCGCCTCTTAGATTTCTGTTATCCCCTGGCAGTGCGTTTACCAATGCACAGGTGCTAGTGGTGTCTTCACCTTCAGGCGCTATGGAGTGTGATTGGGTTCGACCTCTAAACGGTAAGTTGGTAGTCGTTACAGGTGCCGCTCGTGGAATCGGCCGGGCTATAAGCCAAGTGTTAGCTCGTGACGGTGCTCGCGTCATAGGTGTAGATGTAGAGTCATCAAAATCTGAATTAGAGGAAGCTATGGCTGAAATAGAGGGA
>CAXEWB010000038.1:0-5048 GCA_963999835.1 uncultured Cellvibrionales bacterium
AATAATTCGGCAAATTCTATAAGGCGGTGGCGGCTATCAAGAAGGAGTACTGAAAACACCTCGCGTTGATAGTCGCGCATCTGTACAGCCAGATAATCTCTTACCTTATCCGTACTATTAAAGACATATTCACTGCATAGCTGTTCTTCAAGATAGCGTTTGGTAAGTTCAAGTGTAGCCTGAAGCTGGCAGTACTTTGCTGTACCCAACCCTTTGGCGCCACAAAAGGTAGCTTGATCTGCTTTGAGCAAGGGGCTCAAGCCTCCAAAGTGGCCGATTAACTCACGAGCCATATCAATCGCATTGACACCTTTGCGACCCACACGTAGAAAAATTGCCAGCAATTCCGCGTCTGTCAGTGCCTGAGGCCCTTTCTTTAATAGTTTTTCTCTTGGCCTATTTTCTTGGGGCCAGTGCTTTATTGCCATAGTAAGTCCTTGTTTTTCAGTATAGAATTCCATTTCTTAATTGTTATCTTAGAACGTCACCCATGATCTTTCTGGAAAGTTGATGAGTAGCCTGGCTAATAAACATGTGATTGTTGGCATTAGTGGAGGTATTGCAGCCTACAAAAGTGCTGAGATAGTTCGCCGTATACAGGATCAAGGCGCAGAGGTTCGTGTGGTAATGACAGCAGCAGCCACAGAGTTTGTCCGACCTCTTACTCTGCAAGCGTTAACTGGCCATCCAGTACACACAAATTTGCTGGACGAAGAGGCCGAGGCAGCTATGGGGCACATTGAATTGGCGCGCTGGGCAGATCTTTTGTTAATTGCTCCCGCTACTGCAAACTTTATTTCTAGCATGGTTCATGGTGGAGCAGATAGTCTTTTGGGAGCAGTCTATTTGGCAACATCAGCAAAAGTTGCAGTGGCGCCAGCCATGAATCAAGCCATGTGGTCTCATCCTGCAACAATGGAAAATATCGCGATGCTGCGCTTGCGAGGTGTGATTGTTATTGATCCCGATAATGGCCCGCAAGCCTGTGGTGATGTGGGTCCGGGCAGACTTCAACAGCCAGCACTCATTATTGATCAACTTGATGATATCTTTGAGAACGGATTATTGGCAGGAAAGAAAGTAGTGGTAACCGCGGGGCCAACCCGTGAACAAATAGATCCCGTCCGCTATATCAGCAACCACAGCTCGGGAAAAATGGGCTATGCACTCGCATCAAGTCTTGCTGAGGCTGGCGCCAAGGTGACATTGATTTCAGGCCCAGTGTCCTTAACCTGCCCAGAGCGCTGCAAGTTAGTTTCCGTGATCTCTGCAGATGATATGTTAAGAGCCTCAATGGCAGCTGCTAAAGAGGCAGATATTTTTATCTCAGCGGCTGCAGTAGCAGATTACCGCGTGGAAGAGATTGCCGAGCAAAAAATAAAAAAACAGGGTGAAAGTATCTCTATAAAGCTGCGAAAAAATCCAGACATAATTAGCACTGTGGCATCCACCCATAAACAGCTATTCGTAGTGGGTTTCGCCGCTGAGACAGAAAACATTGAAGCCTTTGCAACTGAGAAACTAAAGCGCAAAAAATTAAATGCGATCATTGTTAACGATGTATCTCGAGGAGATATCGGCTTCGATTCAGATGACAATGAGGTGTGCTGGATTGATAACCAATCTTGTCAGGCACTCGGAAAAAAGAGCAAGTCCCAATTGGCAAGGGATATAGTGGCACTGATTGCCGCTAACTTTGGTGACTAATGTTTGGCACACCTCTCTATGCAAAAGGACTTTACACCGACCATGACTAAGGGAGCGCCTAGCTACGCAAATCTATCGCGGACAGTAGAGACAACCACCTATGGGCTGCCTGATGTTGTATTTCGCGATTATGATATTCGCGGTCATGCAAAAACCGAAATCAATGAAGAATTTGCTCTGCGCCTAGGCGCTGCGCTTGCATTCATTTTTACCGAAGATAATCATCAGTCGGTTTATGTAGGCCATGACTGCCGACTTAGCTCACCAGAGGTAACTGCGGCACTTGTACAAGGCCTAATCAAGGCTGGAATCGATGTGATTGAACTTGGCATGGTCACTACATCGACACTTAATTATGCTGTCTACCACGGTGGCAAAGCCAGCTGTGGCATTATGGTCACTGCTAGCCATAACCCCAAAGACTACAATGGCTTTAAAATTATTGTTCGCGGACAGGTCATGGCAGGGGAGACCCTGCAGCGGATCAAGTCGCGGATGGAAAAAAGCCTTATCCATTCTGATAAACAGGCAAAGGTGGACTCGCAAACAGTCACTTCTGATTATTTGCAACAGATTGTCACAAGCTGTCATGTGAATCCAGGATTTAAGATCGTTATCGACGCAGGAAATGGGTCTGCCGGACCTGTTGCTGTCAAACTGTTTGAGCGTCTCGGCTGCAGCGTAGTGCCTCTCTACTGTGAACCTGACGGTAACTTTCCCAACCACGACCCCAACCCATCCGATGAGGGAAATTTGCAGAAACTCATTGAGGCTGTGGTATCTACTGAGTCCGATATAGGTTTTGCCCTCGACGGTGACGGCGATCGCCTTGTCGTCATCACAGGCAAGGGTGAAATTATCTGGCCAGATAGATTGATGATGATTTTTGCCAAAGATATTTTACAGCGCCATTCCGGTGCAAAGATCGTTTTTGATGTAAAAAGCAGTAATCGACTCGACAGGCTGATACGACAGCATGGTGGTATTCCCGTCATGTGTAAAACAGGTCATGCCCATGTCAGAACAGCAGTCAAAGAATCCAGTGCTGCGTTGGGCGGTGAATTTAGTGGTCATATTTTCTTTAATGATCGCTGGGATGGATTTGACGATGGTCTGTATGCGGCTGCACGGCTATTAGAAATCCTAAGTACTGACAGTGTTGCTGCTAGCCCAGCCCGTTTGAGACTGACACAAATCATTGCCGGCCTTGACCACAGTATCTATACGCCAGAAATACTGATACCTGTAACTGAAGAGGAAAAGTTTGCTCTGATGGACACTTTGACTAAGAATTGCCAATTTGGAGGCGCAAACATTATCACTATTGATGGACTAAGAGTAGAATATGCTACCGGTTGGGGCCTGATAAGGGCTTCAAATACCTCAGCAAACTTAACTATGCGCTTTGAAGCGGACAGTGAACAAGAATCAGAGCGAATCAAAAAAATATTCCGCACCGAGTTATCACCTTTTATTAAAAATTTGGATCAGTATTTATAATTATGTCTTTAAACCGTAAAGAAGCCGAAAATACCGCAAGGGTAATCTCTAGAGCTCTGCCTTATATTCAACGTTTTGCCGGCAGTACTGTGGTCGTAAAATATGGTGGCAATGCCATGGTGGATGACCGCCTTAAGGAAAGTTTCGCTCGCGATATCGTGTTGATGAAGGCGGTTGGTATTAACCCTGTGGTTGTCCATGGCGGTGGGCCTCAAATCGGTGAATTGCTGGACCAACTTTCCATTAAGTCTGAATTTATCAACGGCATGCGTGTCACTGATAGCAAAACCATGGATGTGGTGGAAATGGTGCTAGGTGCCACTATTAATAAAGAAATCGTTAACCTGATTAGTAATGCGGGTGGCAAGGCGTTTGGTGTTACCGGCAAGGACGGACGTCTAATACGTGCGAAAAAGCTAGTGACATCCCGACAAACGCCAGAGACGAAAGCCCCGGAAATTATTGACATTGGTCAAGTAGGCGAAGTTGAGTCAATCGATAAAAGTGTGATTGATATGCTTCTTAAAGGCAACTTTATTCCGGTTATAGCGCCCATTGGTGTGGGGGCAGATGGGTCCTCTTATAATATCAATGCCGATCTAGTAGCCGGCAAAGTTGCCGCGGTTCTTCAAGCTGAAAAACTGATCTTGTTAACCAATGTAGCTGGGCTTCAGGACAAAGATGGAGAAGTGCTTACTGGCCTGTCAGTTAACCTAGTCAACCAACTAATTGCTGATGGCACGATTTATGGTGGCATGTTACCCAAGATTCAATGCGCTCTGGATGCAGTAAATTCTGGTGTATCCCAAGCACATATTATTGACGGCCGTGTGGACCACGCAGTCATGTTGGAAATCTTTACCGATGAGGGGGTTGGTACCCTGATCACTAGCCAGACTACTGATGGTGCCGATTGATGGTCGCTAAACGCAGCTCTCGGTCTCAAGATATACTGCAAGCACTGGCGCGTATGCTCGAGGGCTCCAGAGGTGGGCGCATTACCACCGCCGCCCTGGCCACTGAGTTGGGTGTTTCTGAGGCCGCACTGTATCGCCATTTCCCCAGTAAAACACGCATGTATGAGGGCCTAATTGATTTTATTGAAGAGACCATCTTTGCCCGAGTAAACGCCATTATCAATGACGAGCCAGATACGATAAATCAGTGCCACCGACTAATCGGTTTAACCTTAACCTTTGCGGAAAAGAATCCTGGTATTAGTCGGCTTTTACACGGTGATGCACTGACTGGCGAAACCATCAAATTACACGAGCGAATAGACCAGTTCTTCAAGCGCCTTGAATCGCAGTTCAAACAGGTACTGCGGGAGGCGGAAATCCGTCAGGGGCCCAATATCAACGTACCCGTTTCTGTTGCGGCGGATATGCTGATGGTATTCTTGGAGGGTAAAATTAGCCAATTCGTTCGCAGCGACTTCAAACAGCCGCCAACCCAGTATTGGTCAGAACAGTGGCCACTACTAGAAGATCAGTTATTTAATTAACTACCACGTCGGTTACCGGCCTAGACGCCGAAGTCTTGCCTGTATTGCTGCATTTGTTTGACAAGGGTCTGTCTGTCCACCTTATCACTCAGGTACTGCATAATATCGTCGATATCAATAATACTAACGACTGGGATTTGAAAGTCTCTCTCTACCTCTTGTATAGCAGATTGATCTCCGGCCCCACGCTCCTTGCGATCCAACCCGATAACAACGCCAGCCGCTTCGGCATCATGACCCTGTAAAAGGGTCATTACCTCTCTTATGGCTGTGCCAGCCGTAATCACATCGTCAATGATCATTACTCTGCCCTGAAGCGGCGCGCCGACCAGTGATC